>CAMZNQ010000224.1 GCA_947313765.1 uncultured Sulfurovum sp. | reverse complement strand
GTTAAAATGGTTAGCTACTATGAAGATTTTTTAACGGTTAAGTCTTTATATGAGTTTACATATTTTGCAACACCTAAATATTTTGAGTTTTTAGCAAAACATGACAAATATCCAAAATCAGACCCTAAAAATGTACCTGTACACAAGGTTTCATGCAGTGATTATCATAAGTCTAAGATAGGTGATGAGTGTTATTTTGGTGTTTTATACCCTTATTTTCATAATATTATCTATACACCAAAAACAGAAGAGGTTAAACATTCAGTTGGATATTATTGTTGGTGAGAAAAAAAGAATATTAGTGATTAGGGAAGATTAATTTATGAAATTCACTCTATTCTTTTCTCTGTTAGTACTATACGCTACATGGCTATTTTTAGACTTGGTATCACCATTTAAGTATCTACTGCTTTGGCTCATAATCAATTTGATAGTCATGACAACTGCTTATGCTTTCAATAATCCTAAGCTTATTTTGGCTAAAAAAAATGATGGCTCAATTAACTATTTTCTTCTATGGGTAAATCTTCCTTGGCTTCTCTTCTCTTGGGTAGTATTTGCTTTACAAATGCTCATAAGCAGGGAAAATAGAGTAGATAGTGTTGTTGAAAATCATATATTTATTGCTTCACGACCTGCTAGAAATTTTGATTATAGCTCTTATGACATGGTAGTAGATTTAACAGCTGAATTTTTAAAGAGGAGTATGGACGAGTCTAAATATATTAGCTACCCAAATCTTGACGGAATGCCTTTAAGTAGTCTCTATGAAAATGTAACAGTTTTTCAAAATAAAAGAGTACTCATTCACTGTGCCAATGGTCATGGGCGTTCAGCTTTATTTGTAGCCATTTTATTAAAAGATTTAAAATTGGTTGATAGTTTTGGTAAAGGTTTAGAGAGAGTTAAAGAGAGTCGCCCACTAGCAATACCTAATGGAGGGCAGTTAAATTTTACCAAAGATTTACAAAATAAACTTTCATAAAAGGCTATAATTTAAAAAAAGATAATGGAGTTTGAGATGAAGAAAAAAAGTATATTACTAATTTTAGCAATAGTATTTGTAACAGGGTGTCAATCTAGCATGTCAAGATTAACAGCAGATGAGATTCAAAATGACATTAATAGTGGGAAGAATTTAGATGCTATTGATGAAGATGGGAATACCCGTTTAACTTGGGAGGCGATGTTTCATCACAATGAAAACATCAAGCTTCTTTTAAAGCATGGTGCAGATGTCAATGCAAAAGATTCTGATGGAGAAACGGCACTATTTAAGGCTGTTATGCTTACAAAAGAGTCTAAAAAAGTTTTAGAGACGATTAAGATTTTAGTAAATCATGGGGCTAATGTCAATGTGAAAAATAGTGATGGTGACAATGTTTTAGCTTCTGTCTGTTTGGCATCTGAAAAAAAAGACATTTTGGAGATTGTAAAATATTTTATGGATAAAGGGGTAGATATAAAAGCAAAAAACAGTCGAGGATTTTCAGCATGGGATGGATGTGAAGAGAACAAAGCTGTTTATAACTACGTGACCAATATGAGTTCCAAATAGAAATAAATGGACATTCTACACCATAGTGCCATAGGTATTGTTGGCTTAACCATTGCTGTCTCTTGCAATGAAAACATTGCAGGAGTTCTCTTTTTGGTTGGTAGTGTTGTAGCAGATTTAGATGCTTTTTTGGTTCTCTTTGGTCGGAGTTTCTATTTGAAAAATCATCAAGGTTTTTCACACTCATTACTACTTATTCCCCTCTATTCTATCGTTATTATTTTGCTACTCTCTTATTGGATAGATTTTGAATGGATTAACTTTTTTGCCTTACTCATGGGGTGGATGATTCATAGCTTATTAGACTACAGTAATACCTATGGAATTAGACTCTTTTATCCACTCCAGAAAAAACGTTACGCACTTGATGCCATATTTTTTGTAGATACCCTATTGCTAATTTTAACAGGACTTATGCTCTATTTTAACTTTGCTCTATGGCTTTACGTTGGTGCTTTTTTACTCTATATTATTTTAAAAAAAATGATGCAAAGAAGGGTAAAAAAAGTCTTAAATGCTCAAATGGTTATTCCCTCTGCTTTTAATCCTTTTGAATTTTTTGTTTACCACAATGAGGAGAAGATTCAGACCTACAACTACAATGCTTTTTCTAAAAAAAGTTACCATAAAATCTATCATCCTAAACAAGATGAAGCATGGCATCATCTAACAGACAAAAGCCCACTTTTTCAAGATATTTTGCAGGTTACAAGAGCTTTGCATATTGTCTCTGTTGAAGAGAAAGAGAATGTTATAACCATTATTGCTAAAGATTTAGCCCTAAGAAACTTTGGGGGTAAATTTGCCACAACAACGTTAAAATTTAATAAAAATGGAGAATTGATTAATGAAATTTCAAATATTTAAAGTGCAAAAAGAGAGAGGTTTCAGAATTAATCTACTTGATATACTTTTCATACTACTGCTCATAGGTGCGTCCGTCTCTATCTACCTCTACATAGGAGATTTGGGACACTACTTCTTGCTTCCTCTCTACATTGGTTTTACCTTTTTTCTCTTCTGTAACGTTTTTAGACTAAAAACCAAAGATGAACTATTGTGGACACTCTTCTTTATGCTCTCAACTATGATTACCATGAAATATTTTGAAGAGCATTGGGTTATCTATACACTTGTGTTCTCCTTTATGCTTCAAGTAATTCTTATAGTTAAACATGTATATTCAAAAAAGGATATGAAAATTTTACTAAAAATTTACTAGATTATTAAATAAGAGTAGATAAAATAACATACTAATTATAAGGATAGAAAATGAACAAATTTTTTACATCAGTGATTATTACAATAGGACTAGTCACAACAACCGTTATTGCTAAAGATAATAATGCAATTAAGAGTTTAGAGCATACACTAGAAAAGTATAAAGAGCTTACTATTAAATCAGATATGGTAGGAACACTAGAATATATTTATCCAGCAGTATTTAAAATTACACCAAAAGAGATGCTACTCAAGCATTTTAAAACGCTTAAAGATATTGGGAAAATGCCTAAAGTAGAATCATTTACCTATAGTATTGTTAAACCACTTAAGTCTTATGATAAAGGTATATATGGAGTTGTTAACTCTTCTACTACAATTGAGATGAACATAACACCTCCTATTGATAAGTCAAACAAAGAAGCCTATGCTAAAGTTCAAGCAATACTAGATGACCCAGAGAAATTAAAGGCATATAAAGAATTTAATTTAAAGGTCTTAAAAATGCAGTTAGGTAAAGATATTAAAATGAGTTCTGATGAAAATAGTATGTTAGTTAAGATTGAAAGACCAAGCCGTTTAATTGCAATCAATGAGGAGAATAAAGGTTGGAAATTTGTTTCACCAACTCATGCAATATTGTCAAGATTAAAGCCTCTTCTACCTAAAGAAATTGTTGAGAATGAAAAAGAGATTTTTGATGTAAAAATATTAACAAAAGAGGAAAAAATGGCTGAAATGGAGAAGATGTTAGGTACAAATTTATCTCAATTGAAAACTAATTTAACCTGTTCAAATATGCATATAATTGATAATGCATTACAACTTTTTAAACTTGATAATTCTGGTCTATATCCTACCCAAGAAGAGGGGTTAACAGCACTAATTTCAAATCCAAATCCAACTAAATATCCTAACTACTCAAATAAAGGTTACTTAAAAGAGTTACCTAAAGATGGTTGGAAAACACCATTTATTTATTTGTACAAGCAAGATAAAATGGAATTGATTAGTTTAGGAGCAGACAAAAAAAAGGGTGGAAAAGGCGATGCTAAAGATATTTCACGTTCTGAATGTAAGTGAACTTTAATTACGGGAAAACAAAATGAGTAGTAGCAATTACTACTCTATGACTTCCATCTCAAGAAAAACTTTATTATTTTTATCTTTCATCTGAATTATATCGCCATATTTAAGTTGCATAGTCTTAATACTGTATCTATTACCTGAAAAAGAGACTTCATCATTATCTCCAACTTTAATTGTAACTGGAGAGTATTTATCGAGTATATCACCTTTAAAAGATACCTCATCATTATCACTGATTAGGATTGAACCTTCAATTATATTAGAATTTTTACCTCGAACTTCTTCTATTTCTCCATTTAATTTTAACTCTTTGTCTAAATCTATAGTTAGAATATTATTACTAGAAGTTTCTTGCTCTATATTTACTCTTGGAGTATGTGACGAGGTACAACCTAATATTCCAAAGCCTATTATAAAGGTATATAGAATCTGTTTTTTCATTCATTATCCTTCTATTTTAATACATCCATTAATACGCTCTAAAAGAGCATAATTCATCTGTATTTGTACTTCTCTAACATTACCCAATACTTTTTTTGCTTCTTCTTTATCCATTTTTCTTCTTGAAAAAAATCCAAAATTAAATAACTCTTTGTTTAAACTATTTGATTTGGAGACACGTGAAAATGGAAAAATTTCATAGGTAATTCTATCATTATCAAAAGTAATTGAAGTTATATTTTTACTATTATTGCTCTCTTTTAATATAATAGATTGGTTTTTACCAATATATAGCTTTCCTAAATTCTTATGCATATCTTCAACATGAAAATTTTCATAAATTTTTGTTTCAGTAGTCCAAATATCTGTTAGGTTAGGGTTACTAGGGTAACTATAGACATACCATGTTCCCAATAGTTTAGAGAGAAGTTTATAATTATTTTGAAACATAGTATTGATGTTTGAAGTTTGCTTAAGTAAAGAGTCAATAATCTTAGTATTGTTTACCTCTTTATTTTCAAAAATCTCCATAGGAATTTTATATGCATTACATATTGCATAAAGATGAATTTTTCTTAATTTTCCATTGTAGTGATTTTGTATTTGTGAAATTAATCCATCACTAATTTCAAGCTTTTTAGCAATATCTTTTGTTTTTAAATTTAATTTTTTGATAACATAATTTAACTTTTCTTCATTATTATATAGATATTTATTTTTAGATAACATATAAAATTGCCTCCTATTTTATAGCTTATATTTTAGCAAGTAATAATTATTTTTATGATTATTTTAAAAGATTTACTAGCTAATTTTAGGAATCGAGTTATAATAAATCAAAAATATAAAAATTTACTAAATATTTACTAACTAATTTCAAATAAACTTGTATACTAAAGTTAGTTTATAAAAAGGAAAATCAATGAAAAATATTAATCCAAGAAATCTGCTTTTAAGCTTGAGTATAATTATGTTATCAGGGTGTATTTCTACTCCAGTTAAAGAGTTAAAACCCTCTGAATATATTCATAAAATGCCAGAGAGTAAATATCTGAATATGAAAACACCAAAAGGGTTAAATGCTTTAGAAACAGGTCTTTGGGCATATAGACACCAATATTATGATAAAGCTGTTAGTCTATTGACACCTTATAAAAATAAAAATAATTCAGAAGTGGAACATGCCTTTGGATTTATGTACCATACGGGAAGAGGTCTTCCACAAAATCATGCTAAAGCAGTTGAATATTATAAAAAAGCTATAAAAATAAATAATCATCCACCAGCTCTAAATAATTTATCTATGCTTTATGCCAATGGTCAAGGGGTAAGTAGAGATGTAGATAAATCACTAGAGCTATTAACAGCATCAGCAAAAGGTGGTTATGTTGATGCTCAATTTCGTTTAGGAAAAGTTTATTATATGGGACAAAGAGTTTCAGAGGACTATGGAAAAGCTTACTATTGGTTACAACAGGCTTACTACAATGGTTCTGGACGTGCTGCCTATACTCTTGGATTTATGAATGAAAGTGGAGATGGTGTTGAAAAAAATGATAAAAAAGCATTATCTTGGTACAAAAAATCAGCTAAACTCGGTAATGAAAATGGAGTAGATGCTGTATCAAGATTACAATATCTTATGGATGTAAAAAGTGGTAAAATAGAGAAAAGACCATCTATTATTATTCGATAAATGTTTAGTAATTTAAAAATAAAAATAGTTTTAAGTAGCTTAGTTATTTGTAATATGCTCTTTTCATCACAAGAGTTATGTGATAAAGAGAGTCAAAAAGAGTATCCTAACCAAGAGAGATTAACTAACTATTGTCTACCTATTGCTAAAAGTTATGAAGCGAATCATAAATATAGTTTTGCCACATGGTATTATCTTTTAGCAGGTAAAAATAGATACAATAGAGAGGTATTGGTCAATAGAGTTTTTCAGGATGAAAATGTAGCAAATATTGCACACTCTTTTGTTTTAGATGGTAATTTTAAAAAAGCTGAAAAATATTATAGATATTTTTTAGCAAATCACAATAGAGAAGATGCTTATAGTGCTATATATTCTGATTATGCTTTATTGAAAAAGCTTCATCCTCAAAATTATCAAAACTTAGAAAAAGGGTTATCTATTTGGAATAGAGTTTTTGCACATATAGAAAGAAATAGTGTAAAGATAATAGAACTAAAATCTTTAGCAGAAGAGGCATCTAGGGTTAAAGATTACGATAAGCAACTCTATTATTTTCAGAAAGCTTACCCTATCTATGTTGATAGCTTTGGAGCTGAACACTATAATGTTGCAATGCTCTATAGTAACATAGGTAGTAGTTATAATAATCTAGGACAATATGATAAAGCTTTAGAGTATAGAAAAAAAGCTTTAGAGTTAAATGAAAAAATTCTTCCAAAAAATAGTTTAAAGTTAGCTACTAACTATAGTAATATGGGGATATCATATCAAATTTTAGGAAGTCACAAAAAAGCCTTAGAGTTCTTTCAAAAGTCTTTAAAAATACGAAAAAAAGTCGAAGGTAAAGAATCACAATATATAGCACAACTATATAGTGTAATAGGACGCTCCTATGTTAAACTTAGAAACATTTCAACTGCTTTAAAATATCATAAAAAAGCCATAGAGATTTATGAGAAGACTTTAGGAGAAGAGAACTTAGAGACTTCTCATGCCTACAATAATTTAGGAGGATTTTACTTAGAAGTAGAAGAGTATCAACATGCTATAGACTATTTTCAAAAAGCAACAGATATTAGAGAGAAAAAGTTAGATAAGTTTGATACATCATTAATTCAAAGCTATGCTAATTTAGCAGAAGTCTATAAGCGTTTAAACAATTATGATAAGGCATTATCCTATTTACATAAAATTATAAATATAAGTAAACAGATTAAAGGTATAGGTCAAAGAGTATTGGCTGACAACTATGAAAGTCTTGGGTGGATATATTTTGCAAAAAAAGATTATCTTAACGCATATAATTATGCAAAACAGGCATTTAATATTTTTTTAGAAGAGAGAAAAAACTATTTTCCTCTTTTAAATGCTATGGATAAGGATAGTTATCTTAAAAAAACAGAGACAAATATTTTTCTTTTGGTTGAGAGTGCCTATTTATCAGGAGATAAAAAGATTTTTGCAACAACTTTAAATGATTGGATACGATATAAAGGTTCTATTTTTGATAGTGAAAATATGATTTCAATATTGTATGCAAAGACGCAAGACCATGCAATTAAAGCTAAGATAGATGAGCTAAATTATAATAAAAGAGAATTAGCAAAACTATATCAAGTGAAAGTATCTAATCTTAATAGTATTAAAATAATAGAAGATAAAATATCTAAACTAACAGAAGAGTTGAATCACTATTCAACTTTAGAAACTTTAGATAAAATCACTTATCATGACATTGCTCAAAATTTAAAAGAGCATGAACTCTATATTGATTTTGCACGTATTGCAGAGAATTACTTTATCTTTACTATTGATAAAAATGAAAATATCTCATTTAGTTTTTTAGATGCTATGAAAACAAAAAATATTAATCAAGGTATAATCTCTTTTAGAAATGCGATTAAAAGAGGGATAAAACCTTCATTTTATAATTTAAATAGACTCTATTCTTTACTTATTAAAAATTTTGTAGAAGATGATATATTTAAAGAAAAAACTGATTTTATTATTTCTGCTGATGGAATTTTAAATATTTTTCCTTTTGAGGTATTGCATAACCCAAATAATGCTAAATTTTTAATTGAAAATAGAAATATACGTTATGTTCCAAGTGGGAAAGAGTTAGTAAGGCTTTATAGAATGCGTACTATATCAGTAACTAATGATGTTGTTATTTTTGATAATCCAAATTTTAATAAAACAGTAAATACAAAATATACAGATAGACGACTAATTGGTAGCTCTTTACAAAAAATGTTTTTTTCAAAACTCTTAGGAACAAAAGAAGAGGCTGAGGCTATTAAAAAAATTTTAATCAATGAGAATGTAATAGAATACACAGGAGGATTGGCAACTGAAGAGAATTTATTTTCTACTATTCAACCTAAAATTTTACATATTGCAACACATGGATTTTTTATTAAAAAGGCACTATCTAACCCTATGCTAAAGTCAGGATTAGCTCTTACAGGAGCTAACAATGGAGAGGGTATAGTAACTGCTTTAAAACTTTCAGGATTAAATTTAAAAGGAACAAAGTTAGTTGTGCTTTCTGCTTGTGAAACTGGACTTATGAATGCAAATTCATCAGATAGTATTAGTGGATTATCTAAAGCATTCATTCTTGCAGGAGCAAAAAATATTGTAGTAAGTTTGTGGTCGGTTAGTGATATGGGTACAAAAGATTTAATGACTATCTTTTATGAAGAGATTCATAAAGATGAAAATTATTCTAAAGCATTAAAAAATGTAAAACTTAAGATGATAAAAAATGGAGTACCAATATTTATTTGGTCTTCATTTATATTGAATGGAATTTAAAAGAGAGAGTGCCATTAATGTTCTAGGTTCTAGCTTTTATGGTTGGTTTTGTAAAGTAAAGATTCCCATTGGGTATTCTAGCTTTTTATAGTAAAATATTGATTTTCTTATTGGTACTCTCGTATGTGTTCCCACCAAGAATGGATGGGAACAAGTAAAATAAACTATTATATTATTTACTCTTTAATCAAAGATTAAAAAGATATACTTTCATCCAAATTTAAAATTTGGAGATTTTGTTAATGAAATTTAAACTAAATGCATTGCTTATTGTAGCTATTCTATTTTTGCCTACATCTTTTCTTCTAGCTAAAGATAAAAATATATTAGCTTATGTAGATAGAGGAATTAAATACTATCCAAAGTATGTTAAAAAAGGTCATGTTAAATATGGTAAAGCTAGTTGGTACGGAAAGCCTTTTCATGGCAGACTTACAGCTAATGGAGAACGATACAACATGTACTCTATGACTGCTGCTCATAGAACATACGCAATGGGTACAATACTCAAAGTAACAAATTTAAAAAATAGACGTTCTGTAAGAGTAAGAATTAATGACCGTGGTCCATTTTACAATACAAGAAATATTGACCTCTCATATGGTGCAGCAAGAAGGCTTGGACTAGTACACAATGGTGTTGGAAAAGTTAAAATTGAGGTTATCTCATCAAACTCTAAAAAGAGAAAAAAGAGAAATTCTAAAACAAAACATAAAGTTAATAAATATAAAAAGATTCAATTAGCATCTTTTTACAGTAAAAGAGATGCCAATATTTTTAAGAAAAAGCATAAATTAAAAAATACAATTATAGTAAAAAAGTATCTTAAAAATAAAAAGAGAATAGCATACAAAGTTGTTCTAAAATGTACTCCATGGGAAGCAAAAAGAGTTCTTAAATCTAAAAAATTCTCAGGAGCATATCTAATCTCCTAAGGAGATTATTTATTGGATAAAACTTTAAATGCACAGATTTGTGTTGCTAGTAACTCTGTAATAGTCTCTCTTCTGTTAATAACATGAGTTATATTTAAATCAGAGATGCTCTCCTCTTGAGAACGGTTTTTAACTGTTACAATAGAGTTGATACCTTCTCCAAATGATGAGATATTTTCTGCTACTAAACGTAATTGGTGTGGATTATTTATTGTTGTTATAATTGACATAGAGTTTTTAATATCAAAATGTTCCAATATACTTTTTTGAGCTGCATTTGCTAAAAATATGGACTCCTCTCCTTTAGATATTGCCTTATCAACCAATTTTACATCATGTTCTAATATAACATAAAGAATATTCTTCTCTTTTAATCTCTCAACAAGTAGTTTACCAACGGCACCATATCCACAAATAATTACATGATTTTTATAACCTGTTGAGACCAAAGCTCTTTCTCTCAATTTAGTAGGCTCAATAAAGAATAAATCAGCAAAGAACTTAATATTTTTTAAGATAAATGGTGTCAATATCATTGATGCCACAACTGTAATAATCATAATCTGATTTGTTTGAACAGATATGAGTTCATTACTTCTTGCTAATGCAAAGATTGCTAATGCAAACTCTCCAACCTGCATCAAAGCCATTGCAGACTTTATTGCTGAACGATTCTGTATAAAAAAGCGTAAAGATATAAATAGAACTAGTGCTTTTAAAAGCATAATTACAACCAATAAACCTAAAATAATCAATCCAAAATCTACAATAATACCCACATCTATCTGCATACCAATTGTTACAAAGAAGATTCCCAGTAATATATCTCTAAAAGGTACAAGGTCTGCCTCTATTCGGTAACGATACTTTGTCTCTGCAATAGTCATACCTGCAATAAATGCTCCTAAAGAGAATGAAAAACCAAAATGCTCTGCTAAAACAGAAGCTCCAATAACCACTAAAATTACGGCAATTAGAAAAATCTCTTCTGAATCTGAACCTATAACCCAATCAAAAAAACGCTCTATAAAAAATTTACCTACAATAAATAGAATTACAAAAACAATAATAGCAGAGACAACTGTATTGATTAACAACTCTGATATGGAAGCATTTTCTGAAGTAAAGATAGAAATCATTAAAAGCATTGGAATAACAGCTAAGTCTTGAAATAGTAAAATTCCTAAAGTTACCCTACCATAACCAGTATGAATATCTCCACTCTCATTTAAAACCTTTAAGACAATGGCTGTAGAGGATAGAGATAGTGCCATTCCAATAACAATTGCATTTTTCAGCTCTACACCAAAAAAACTATATGCAATAGAGGTAAAAAGAATACTAGATAGGATAACTTGCAATCCTCCATATACAAACACCTCTTTTTTCATCGCTTTCATGTGACTAATAGAGAACTCTAATCCTATTGTAAACATTAAAAAAACAATACCAAACTCTGCTAAGTCAGATAACATCTCCCTAGACTCTTCCCCAAAATGAAAAATCTGACTAATAATTAATCCTGTAAAGATATAACCTATAACTGTTGGTATGTCTATCTTCTTTAAAAATACATTAACTACTGTTGAGATAGCAATAGTAATAATAATTCCTAGTAATAACTGCTCCATTTAAACTCCTAAAATAAATTTATACTTTATATTTAATAAAAGAATAAGAATTGTGAATTTCTTATACTTTCTTATACTATATATAATATTTATCTTCATAAGAGCAAAAAAAGATATTTTTTTGATAAACTAAGAGTAGAAAGTTTCAATAATATACTATTATAGGTATAACCTATCTATCAAATTAAGATCTCTTTAGACTCTTTTTCTTCAATATATTTATTTAAATTTTCAATAATATCATGAATTTGATGCTGTAGGGAGTAGTATGCTTCAAGATGAATTGGATTGATATTATCTGTATTTCTAATTTCAATCAAAAGCTTTTTAAGCTTTTCCCTATTTTCTCTTAATTCAGATAGAGATGATTTTTCCATTCCCGTATCTATTTTATTAATAATACTATACCATCTATTTATTTTTTTTCTAGTATGCATTTTATAAATAGGATACAAAACCTCTATGTAAAAGCCTATAAGAACAATAAAGACTATAAAATTCAATATAAAATCTTCTATTTTTTGTAAACTTTGAGCTACCCAATAGTAGCTCTTATCTTTACCAAAAAAATATTTTATAATTACACTATTTTCATAACGATACTCTTTATTATTAAAATAATTTTTTGAAGCATCATGCTGTTTATATTTTAAACCATCTATATTTATAAAATGACTTTCAGAATAAAAAAATGCTTCAGAAGAGTGAACTTTTTGAGCTATTTTCAATAAAAGCCTAGCCATTTTATCTGATAAATCTTTAGTTGCTAAAATGGTCTGTTTAACTAAAAGGGTTTTATCTTCATTTGGTATTTTTTCTATGAAAGATATGGAGTTTTTCTTTAATTTAACGCTTTTAAAGTAGTTGTTTTTAGTTATATCTACATCATTTTTTATAAAAAACTTCTCTATAGATTTAGAATCATCAAAACTCATAATATGTATATTGGGATTTTTTATCTTCTCTTTTAAAGAGCTAGAGCTATATGCAATAACATAAAATAGTGCA
>CAMZNQ010000223.1 GCA_947313765.1 uncultured Sulfurovum sp. | reverse complement strand
TTGAGGGGTCTGTAATGGCATAAGATATCATGACCTATTTTGACTAACAAGCTCTTCAAGTAGTTTTGTCTGCTTCTTTAACTCATTTAGCTTCTCTTCTCTCATTAGAAAATACTCAATAAGAAGTACAAAAAAGAGTCCAGGTAGAGAGCCTAAAAAAGAGGCAAATATGGCGTAAAATATACCTACATTAATAAAAATAAAAAAAAGAGCAGATGCACCAAGTAGAGCAAAAGCCCAAGATGCACCCAATAGAAAATTTATTAATACTGATAGAAAAGATGTAGGTAATTTCATATCAATTAATGGTCATCAATAGCTACTGCACCTGCAAGGTAAACATAGATAAGAATCATAAATACAAACGTCTGTAAAAGTGCAGAGAATGTTAATAGTAGATATGCTGGTAGTGGAGCAAATAGTGGAACCAACATTAAAAGAACCCATAAAAAGAGGTCATCACCTTTAATGTTACCAAAAAGACGGAAACTAAGTGAAATAATTCTTGAAATATGAGAAACTATCTCAATTGGAAACATTAATGGTGCAAGTACTGGTACTGGTCCCATAAAGTGTCCAAAGTATTTTTTCACTCCGTTTACTCTAATTCCCTCATAGTTATAGTATATAAATACTACAAGTGCTAAAGGCAGTGTAACATTGATGTTTGAAGTTGGAGATTCAAAACCAGGGATAATACCAACAAGGTTAGAGATTAGAACAAAAAGACCAACTGTCAATACAAGTGGTAGATATTGTCTTGCTTTCTCTTCTCCAATAGTATCTTTACCCATTGAGATAGCACCTTCAATAAATGCTTCCATAAAATTTTGAGTACCAACTGGTACTGCTCTCATTGTTGCTGATGCTGTTTTAGCTAAAAGGAGTATTATCCCTGTTACTAAAATTAAATGTGCTACAACCATAGCTGTTCCGTGTCCTGTTATGACACCTAAAAAAGTCCATACACCTTCCATTTATCCGTCCTATGTTACAAAATATTTTGGTGGATTATAGCTTATAAAAACTTTATTTTTCGTTATCTTAGTTATAAGATAGGCTCTATATAGGTATATATAGGAGATTGTGTACATTAGTTACTCATAAAAAGTGAACTCCTTTAGCTTTTTATCTACCTCCTATAAATAAAAAGTGATTTTAAAGTTCATATTATTGGAGTTTTTTAATATAAAAAAACTATTTTAGTTTGATTTTCTTCTTAATATTAATATTTTTTATTTTTATAAGTGTAAAGAGGTTTGAAAGCTTGAATATTGTTTGTAATCGTGAATTTGATAAAGAGCTAACAAAGAGATTGACTCTTGCAGAGAAATTAGCAAATAAAGAGGCAGGAATAGACATATATCTTTAGTTCTATAAAATTTTTAGCTAAAATTAGAGTATTAAAAATAAGTGAGCATGGATGTCAAGTACAATAAAGAATTTAAATATTATCTCTAAAGATTATACTGTTGTAGAACTCTTTGCAGGAGCAGGTGGCTTGGCTTTAGGATTGGAACAGGCAGGATTTAAGAGTTGTGCTGTTTTAGAGATAGATAAGTGGGCTGTTCAAACTTTAAGAAGAAATAGACCTCATTGGAATGTTATTGAGGGGGATATTACAAAAATATCCCAAGAGGGGATAAAAAAATATCTACAAAATGATGAAGAGATAGATTTACTCTCTGGTGGTTACCCTTGTCAATCATTCTCTTACGCAGGTAATCGTCAAGGTATGGCAGATGTGCGAGGAACACTATTTTATGACTATGCAGAGATTTTAAAAGAGTTAAAACCCAAAATGTTTTTTGCTGAAAATGTCAAAGGTTTAGTAACACATGATGGAGGGAAAACATTAAAAACCATGATAGAGGTATTTGAAGAGGTGGGCTACTCTGTAAAGTATCAAGTTTTAAACTCTCTTCATTATGGTGTTGCTCAAAAGAGACAGAGAATCATCATTATTGGGGTACGAAAAGATATTAAAGCTAAGATTGGAGAAGAGTTTGAATTTCCTAAACCTTATGATAAAACATTGACCCTAAAAGATATTTTAAAAGATGTTCCATCTTCTCCTTGTGCTACCTATAATGAGAAGAAAAAAGAGGTTTTAAAGCATGTGAAACCAGGGGGATGTTGGCGAGATTTACCAGATGATGTAGCAAGAGATTATATGAAAACAACCTACTTTATGGGAGGTGGTCGTACAGGAATTGCTAGACGACTATCTTGGGATGAAGCAGGATTAACCATACTCTGTAGTCCTGCTCAAAAACAGACTGAAAGGTGTCATCCTGATGAGTTACGCCCTTTTTCTGTAAGAGAAAATGCAAGAATTCAATCATTTTCTGATGATTGGGTATTTGAGGGTTCTTTGTCTCAACAGTACAAACAGATTGGTAATGCTGTACCTGTTAATTTAGCTAAAGAGGTAGGATTGGCTATTAAGAGATATTTGGATAAGTTGGAGAGCAGATGAGAGCGTACAATTTAAGCTTTATAAGCGATGATGATTTATTTTACCATGTAAAAAAGACGATTGAGAAATATAGATTTAAAATTAATCTAAAAGAGTTTAATAAAAATCTAATTGACCCCATAAAATTAACTTTTGATGCTAAGATTTATGGAAAAAGTATAGAAGAAATTATTGAGTCTGAATCAATTAGACAGATGGATAAATCAAACTCTAATAATATTGGGTATTTTCAACAAAATATTTTTAAATATATTTTGCATAAAGAGAGAAAAGAGACAAATTGGTCTGTACCAAAACAAGGTTTTGATATTGTCAATGAGGTAGATAAAATCTATGTTGAGATGAAAAATAAACACAATACAATGAACTCATCTTCTTCTCAAAAGACTTTTATGCGAATGCAAAGTAAACTTTTAGAAGATAGAGAGAATAGATGTTACTTGGTTGAAGTTATTGCTAAAAACAGCCAAAATATACCATGGAGAGTATCCTTAGATGGGGAGACAACTTCTCATGAGAACATTAGACGTGTCTCTATTGATAAGTTTTATGAGATTGTAACTGGAGAGAAAGAGGCATTTAAACAATTAGTTGAAATATTACCTACTGTTATGGATGATGTATTGAATGAGATAGAACAGAGTGGTATAGAAAATAGTGTATTTGAAGAGTTAAAAGAGATAGATGACAATATATTAAAAAGTCTTTATTTGTTGTCTTTTCAACGATATGAGGGGTTTGATAACCTAACTATAAAAAATATTGTTTAGGGAGATGTTATGCAAATAATCTCCCTATTCGCAGG
The DNA here is from genome assembly GCA_947313765.1 of uncultured Sulfurovum sp. GTDB lineage: Bacteria > Campylobacterota > Campylobacteria > Campylobacterales > Sulfurovaceae > UBA1140. Next base: position 1,950 of record CAMZNQ010000223.1, on the reverse strand, counting down.
AGCAGGTGGCTTTGCTCGTTCCCATCCGTCCTCGGTGGGAACGCATACGAGAGTAACAATAACAAAACCAATCTCTTAAAATAATAAGCTACAATACCCAATGGGAAGAAGTAGATACAAAATATATGAACCAACACATCCACATTTCGTAACCTGTACCATACTCAATTGGCTACCGATATTTACAAGAAAAGAGAGTGTAGATATACTAATTCAAAGTCTAAAACATCTACAAAAAGAAGAAAATCTAAAACTTTATGCTTATGTATTTCTCGAAAACCATATCCATCTAATAGTCCAAAGCGATGATATAGGTAGAAGCATGAGACATTTTAAATCATTTACGGCTAAAGAGCTTTTAAAACTCTTACAAAAAGAAAATGCAGAGACGCTGTTAAAGCAATTTCGATTTTACAAAAAAGCTCATAAAAAAGATAGAACTTATCAAATACAAACCGATGGGATGATGATAAATAAGATAAAATATATTCATCATAATCCAGTAAAAAGAGGCTATGTTGATGAAGCTATTCATTGGAGATACTCTAGTGCTAGAGATTATGAAGGGATAGATGGGCTTATTGAGGTGGATAGGTTTTGGTAAGTTTTAGCTCTCGTATGCGTTACCACCGAGGACGGGTGGGAACGAGCAAAACTTGTTAGATTGCTGTATAGCAACTAACTGTTTTACTCTTTTGTTAAAATCTTTATATTCCTCCATATTTGGACTATGTGCTGAATTATCAAATATAAATATCTCTTTTTTTGGTGCTTCTAATTGCTCAATAAATTTTTTAGCAAGCTCTGTTGAAACTTGATAATCATATTTACCTTGAAATATGTAAACAGGCACATCTATTTTTTTTATCTCATAAAACAGATTTGTATCAATTACCTCGAACCAAAGCTTTTTTAAAGAATAAACTGCAGATGGTATAAATTTTATTTTATCTTTGATTGTATATTCTGATGCAAATAAGAAGTTTTTAAAAATTTTCCAAAAATTTGGTTTTTGGTGAAAACTTCCACCATATTTCAATAAATATTTTCTATGTATTCTTAGATATTTATCCCATATTGTTACATCTGCATTTTTGGAGGGCAGTGTTAAGTTGCTTAGTTTTTTTACTATTGAAAAATCATTATTTTTTTTAGCCTGTTCTGTCACCCACTGCAAGGAACTTTTTTCAGCTTCATACTGGTTAGTCACTTGTCCAATTCCAAAATAAGCATAAAAAAGTTCAGGGTATTTTTTTACAGTCATTAACCCTAATAAACTTCCCCAAGAATGTCCCATAATATAGATTTTATCTTTTGAAAATTGATTGCATAAAATTTGAGCCAATTCTTTTGTATCGTTTATTAATATATCCAAACTTAATTCACATTCACTTTTACAGTATGATTTTCCTGCCCCTCTTTGTTCCCAATAAACCATTACAAAATGCTTTTCAAGTTCTTGAACTTCGTCTTTCATGAATAATAGTTCTGGTACACCTGGACCTCCATGTAAAAATAAAAGTACTGGCTTTCTTTTATCAAAAGTACGAATAATTAAATACTGCTCTACAGTACCTAAAACAACTTTTTGAATTGTTGATAATGAATGTTCATAATTTTTAATAACTTTTCCTTTGTAAATCTAACGACTGACTTCACCGATAGGTTTACCTATTCGGTGCTAGGTTTTGTTGTACCTTTTAGTTTTTTAAATAACCTTTTATTATAGAGTTAGCTGAATTATATATTTTGTTTTTTTCTCCAATGAATAAAACTTTTCCTCCATACACACCAGAATTTGGTCCAAATTCAATAATATAAGATGAATATTTAATAGCTAAAATATCATGTAAAAAAAAAAAAACAGTATTACCTGCTTGTATAATATTGTATAAAAAACTTATTAATTTATATTTACTGTTTATATCTAATCCCCTGAAAGGTTCATCT
>CAMZNQ010000222.1 GCA_947313765.1 uncultured Sulfurovum sp. | reverse complement strand
CTATATGCAGAGATAATTAGTGCAACTAATCCAATAAGAGAAGATAGTGATGATATTTTTAGAACTTTTCCTGCAATTAACCATGTAGCAATAGCAATAATAGAAGGTATTGGAATGAGTACCAATAGAACACCAAATCCTGTAGCTACACCTTTTCCTCCCTCAAACAGTAAAAACGGACTAAAGCAGTGACCCATTACAGATATAACAGCAATTGTCCAAAGTACGGCAGGTTCTACACCAAGTGCCATGCCTATCAAAACCATAATAGCACCTTTTGTTGCATCAAGAATAAAAGTTATGATAGTAAGTTTTTTAGCCATATCAGGTGCTTTCTCTTTCAAGACTCTTAATACATTAGTTGCACCAATATTTCCACTACCCTCTTTTCGTACATCAACATTTGCAAATTTTTTTGCCAAGATATATCCAAAAGGTATAGATGCTAAAAGGTAAGCCGTTATATAAAGTAGTAAATTTGTCATTAAATCTCCAAGATTTTGTTATTAATATCGCAATTTTAACTAAAAATATGGTATTTTTTTTTTTTTTTTACCTTAAGGCATAAAATATGAGCATAGATTACAAGGCAGAGATAGAGAGATTAAAAAAGAAGTTGCCAGTAACTGTAGTTGGACACTTCTACCAAAGAGATGAAGTATTTGAGATGGCAGATATTACAGGAGATAGTTTAGAGTTAGCAAGAAAATGTAAGGCTGATAAAAATCCATGGGTTGTATTTTGTGGTGTTGGTTTTATGGGACAGAGTGTAAAGGTAATCGCTCCTGAAAAGAGAGTTCTTATGCCAAAGATAGCATGTTGTGCTATGGCGAGAATGATTGATGGTTCATATTTTGATGATTCTGTAAACTACATGGTAGAGCGTGGTATTCCAAAAGAGAATATTTTACCAATAACATATATCAATTCAGATGCAACAGTTAAAGCAAAAGTTGGAGAGATGGGTGGAATGGTATGTACCTCTTCTAATGCATATAAGATTATAGAAAAGGGTTTAGAGTCAGGTAAAAAGATTCTTTTTGTTCCAGATAGATGCCTAGGGCAGAATTTTGCTAACTCTATGGGTCTTAAATCATGTGTCATAGGACAAGGAGAGTGTGACCCTAAAGAGGCAGATGTCATCTGTTTTGATGGTTTCTGCTCGGTTCATCAACTATTTACACTTGATGATATTGAGTTCTACCGTAATAAGTTTCCTGAAATAAAAATAGCTGTACATCCAGAGTGTGACCCAAAGATAGTAGAGGCTTCAGACTTTGCTGGTTCAACCTCTCAACTTATCAAGTATGTAAATGAGCTTGACCCAAATCAGAAAGTTGCAGTTGGTACAGAGTATAACTTAGTAAACAGAATGCGTAAAGGAAATACCTATGTGTTATCTTCAACTAAACCAGAGTGTCCAACTATGAACGAGACCACTTTAGAGGATTTATATTTAACCTTAAAGTCGATAGAGGATGAAAAGCCTATTAATGAGATAGTTGTTGCTCCAGATACAATTAAATATGCAAATTTAGCATTAGAGAGAATGTTGGCAATTGTATAGGTTAATATTATGAAACCAATAGATGTAAGGCTAATAAGTAGTGAGAAGATAGAACAGGCAAAGACAAAGCTTATGCTTGAAAATCCATATTTTGGAACACTATCTACATCTATTGAGTTGAGAATTAATAATAATATTGCCTCTTTTCGTCCTTTAGGAGATATTTTAGAGTACAACAGTGAATATATAGATGTTCTATCTGTTAATGAAGTCTCAACAATACTTGCTAACTCTGCCATGCACCAAGCTCTTTTTCATAGTGATAGAGGAAAAGATAAAGTAACTTCTGTTTGGAATTTAGCAAGTGATTATGCGATTAATGATTTGTTGGTAGATAATGGTTTTATGTTACCACCTATGGCAAATTACGCCTCTAGGTTTGAGATGCTATATGCTGAAGAGATATATCAGATTCTTCTTGGAGAGTTAGATTTAAAAGATGATAATGAACCAATAGAAGAAGAGCAAAAAGAGCAGATGAAAGAGGAAGATATTCAAGAAGAGTTACTTGTACAAGAGGAGTATGAACTTCTGTTAGAACAATTAAATATTAAACTTCAAAAGCATGGAGATTTACCTAAAGGGATAGAGAGATTTGTTGATTCTACAAAAGAGTCCAAAATCTCTTGGAGAGATGAACTATATCGTTATGTTAATTCACATGCGAAGAGTGATTATCGGATGTTTCCTCCCTCTAAAAAGCACTTATATCGTGGGATTGCTCTACCATCCATATATGGAGAAGAGCTTAAAATAGTAGTAGCCATTGATACCTCAGCATCTATTGATGATGAGTTATTGAGACTATTTTTATCTGAGCTATATGAAATTATGCAGGTATTTACCCATTATGTTATTGAGCTTATTGAGTGTGATGCATCTATTCAAAATATTCAAACTCTAACACCAATGGAGAGATTAGAACCTACACTTAAAGGGGGAGGTGGAACAGACTTTAGACCAGTCTTTGATTATTTAGAAAATATAAATGATGATTTTAGATTCTTAATCTATTTTACAGATGGAAAAGGTAGTTTTCCTAAATATATACCTCTTATTGATACTCTTTGGGTAATGAACCAAAGGGAAGATGTTCCCTTTGGAGAGTTTTTAGATTTAGGGAGCTAAAGGCTCTTCTGCATCTCTTACACATCTTAGACATGTAGTTAAATCTGTTCTCTTAAATGGAGTAATTGTTCCTGTGGAGTTGCTGTCAATATCTGTATTTACAATATTTAATCTACTATCATTTAATCCAATGGCATTTATACATGATGGAGAATCGTAATGTATGGATAGATTATTATCTTTAATTGCCAAAATAAGTCTTCTATACTCTTTATCTTTTGGTACTCTCCAATCACTATATGATGCAAATTTTAGGTTTTTACAATAAGATTGAGCTTTTTTTCTTATTACAATATCATTATTTTCTAAATTTACATCAAAACTTCTACATCCATCTTCTATGGTTCTATTATTATCTTTTGTATAATTACTGTCCACTCCATTTACCCATTCTAGTTTGGTATATTTGTCTTGTAAAATAGTTTGATGCTCAAAGCTGATTTGGGTAAATCTAGTTACTTTTTCCTCATTAGAGTTGTTACTATATAGTTGAGTTATAAATATTAGTAAAAATAGAGTTTTCTCTTTCCATTTCATATATTTTATCCTTAGTCTATTTATGCTAAAAAAAATAGCAATATAAAATAACATAAAATAGTATAAAGCAATATTATTTTTGATTAAAGAGAATGATAAAATGCTATAATGCGTTTTATGAATAGAGAAGTTGAAATAGCCATTATAGGGGCAGGTGCTAGTGGATTGATGTTTGGAGCATTATTTGATAAAAAAAGAGATATTCTCTTAATAGACAATAATTCCAAAGTAGGTTCTAAGATATTGATTTCAGGTGGAGGTAAGTGTAATGTTACCAATGGTAAACTAAAATCTAATAATTATTTAGGAGAAGGGTATTTTGTTCGTAACATTATTAAATGTTTTAATCAATATGATTTATTAAAATGGTTATCTCATAGAGGTTTAAATCCTATTAAGCGTAAAAATAGTCAATACTTTTGTGAAAAATCAGCTAAAGAGTTAGTTGAGTTATTAAAGAGAGAGAATAGATATTCAAAATATATGTTAGATACAAAAGTTAAATCGGTTAAAAGAGTTAATGGATATTTTAAGATAGATACAACTAGAGGAACTATTGTCTCAAAAAAGCTTATTGTAGCTTCAGGTGGTCTTAGTTTCCCTAAAATTGGGGCAACATCTATTGGGTATGATAATGCAGAATCTTTTGAACATAAGGTTAATACTCTATCTGCAGGATTGGTTGGTTTTACATTGCAACCTAAAGAGTTCTTTTTTAAGAGTTTGAGTGGTATATCTATTGATGTTAAAATAACTGTTGATAAGAAAGAGATAGAGGGTGCTTTACTATTTGCTCATAAGGGAATATCTGGCCCAGCTGTTTTAGATGCTTCTCTTTATTGGAACAAAGGAAAGATAACTATTGATTTTCTACCTACTTTAAGTATAGATAGTCTAAAATCCTCTAAAAAACATATAAGTAAAATTTTATCTCTACCAAATCGTGTTGCAAAAAGTTTTTTGAAGGAATTGGATATAGAAGATAAAGCCAGTAATAAATTAAGCCATAAAGAGTGGAAAAAGTTAGAATCTTTAAAGAATTATAGTTTTGCTCCTGCAGGAACATTTGGATACTCAAAAGCAGAGGTAACAAAGGGGGGAGTCTCAACAGATGAGGTAGACTCTTCTACTATGATGAGTAAAAAAGTAGATAATCTATATTTTTTAGGCGAAGTTTTAGATGTTACAGGTGAATTGGGTGGTTACAATTTTCAGTGGGCATTCTCCACAGCTTTTATATGTGCTAAAGGATTTAATTGAACAAAACTTTAATATTTATACTGTCTATTATAGTAATATTTATATCTGGGTGTACAGCTCCAAAACCAATTAAGCATAAAAAGCCATTGTGTATTATTCACCCAACTTCAAAAGATAAAAATATAACCAAAGATGATAATATATCTATATCAAACGAGGATAAGGAGCTTCAAGTTATTGATGATGGAGCAGGGGGGAGCAATAGAGTTGAGGAGGAGTATGGTATTGACGATGTTTTTACAGATAGTATGTTTTTAAATGGAGACAGAATAAAGCTTATTAAAAATCTCGATGCTCTACCATTAGAGAAAAAAAGTTTATTAAAAGCCTATAAAAATCATACTAAATTATGGAAGAGAAAACAGAGAGAGGAGTTTGCTAAGATTTTAGAAGATGATAAATATCTATCTCTTTGTGGAGATAGACGTTACTATGATAATCTTCTCTTTACAACAGAAGAGCCACAGGTTGACATATTATACTCTATACTTCTCATAAAATATATCAATAATCTATCACATGGTTGTAAAAAGTGGGTATATTCAAAGCTTACTAATAATTTGGAAACTAAAGATAATATTCCAAGAGATTATCTTTTAGATATGGTGGAGAAGGGTGCAATAGTAGAGCGTCTATTTGTCCCTTTTATCCCAAAACCTAAAAAGCTATTTAGAGTAGCAATTAGAGAGTATAAGAGTATGCATGATATTGATGAAAAGTCTAAAAAATTAAGAGATAAACATTTAGAGATAGAGAGCATGAAAGAGAGTGATAAGCATCCATCTTATCAAAAATAGAAAAGAGAGAAATTATGGCACTAAAAGAGATACACTACAAAGAGAAAATATTTAAATTAAGTTATGAGATAATAAATCCAACTGAAAAAGAGTCTATGGTTATTCTTCATGGTTGGGGAAGCAATAAAGAGATAATGAAACAGGCATTCTCTAATGAGTTAAAGGGCTATAGACATATCTATTTGGATATGCCAGGTTTTGGTGCAAGTTCTAACGATATGATTTTAACTACAAAAGATTATGGAGAAATTGTTAAGATATTTTTAGATACTCTAAAAATAAAACCTACAATAGCAATGGGTCACTCTTTTGGTGGAAAAGTGGCAACTTTGCTTAAAAGTCCATACTTAATTCTGTTGTCATCAGCAGGAGTTGTGACTATTAAACCTTGGTCAATAAAGGTAAAGATAGCTACATTTAAACTATTAAAACCCTTAGGCTTTGGAAAGATAAGAGAACTATTTATCTCTCCTGATGCAAAAAATATGAGTCATGAGATGTATGAGACATTTAAAAATGTGGTAGATGAAGATTTTGAGTTGGAGTTTTCTAACTCTACTAGTAGAGCATTATGCTTTTGGGGAATTGATGATACAGCAACACCTCTCTACACAGGAGAGAAGATAGCATCTCTTATAGAAAATTCTAAGTTTTACCCTTTAGAGGGTGACCACTTTTTCTTCTTGAAACATGCTAGGTTTATTGCTAATGAGATAGAGAAAGATATAACAAAAAAAGGATTAAAAAATGACATTTGTGCTAATTAAAACCATACACCTATTTTCAGCATTTATCTATGGAGGATTTCTAATTACAGATAATCTCTTTTTAAATAAGATGCCAAGAACTCTAAATGATGATGAACATAAAAAAGCTAGAGAATCTTTTATGATGTTTGTGCGTAAAGTTGTACCTCCATCATTAATTGTTGCAGTGATTACAGGTCTATACCTAATTTCTCAAGTTTTTGGAACAATAGGCGAGAATGGATTAACACATTTTCAGATGCTACTTTCATTAAAAGCATTTTTAGGTTTATGGCTTGGACTTAGAGGTTTTTTACAGGTTTACTTAAAGATTCAACCATTAGTGTTTAAGGGGCATCAACTACCATTTGCTTTTGTTTTGACTATTATATTTCTATCTCAATTCATGTATGTTGGCTAATTTGTGTTAAAATGCTATCTAAAATAAGATAGGATAATTAACCATGAATCTACTCAACATAATTTCAAGCACACTCTTTGTATTAGCACTTGGCTACTACTTTATGACAAATATGCAATGGTACTCTTATAAATTAAATAGAGTACTATTTCATCACACTAAAACATGGTGGCATTTAGTCTACTTCCTGATACCACTTTTCCTCTATTTCGCAGTAAGTAGAGAGACAGACTTTAGCATTATTGTAGCAATAGCCTATATTACATCTCTCTATTTTTGGAGAAAAGAGCAGGATAAACCTTTAGTTTTTACAGGTCGTGTTAAACGTTTTTTTGCCTCTTTAATCTTCTTTACACTATTTTTAGTGATGATGAAGTTTATTATCCATTTTAAAATTTTAGCAGTAGTAACTCCTCTAATCTTGGCATATTTTAGTTCTAGTATAATGGAGTCAATACTATTTAATGGATTTAAGATGAAAGCAGAGAAGAAGCTAAATTCCATGCAAAACATGGTAGTAGTCGGTGTTACAGCATCTTATGGAAAGACTAGCATTAAAAATTATATTGCACATATTTTATCGGCTAAATATAAGGTCTATGCAACGCCACGTTCAGTTAATACTTTTGGAGGAGTTCTAAAAGATATTAATGATGATTTACCTGAAGATACAGAGGTTTATGTAGTTGAGATGGGTGCAAGAGGAGAGGGAGATATTTACGAGATTACAAAGTTTGTAAATCCTCATTTAGCAATTGTAGGAAAGATAGGCCCTGCTCATATTGAATATTTTGGCAGTTTGGAAAATATTAGAAATACAAAAATGGAGATTTTATCATCAGATAGACTTAAAGAGGCTTGGGTTCACGACTCTGCAAAGTTAAATCCAATCTCTCATGTTCATACCTTTGGAAAAGAGATACATGATATTAAAGCAACACTTGATGGATTGGACTTTAAGATAGGCAATGAAGAGTATCATGCAAATATTTTAGGTTCATTTAATGCTATGAATTTAGGGTTATCAATAGAGGTTGCAAAGGCTTTAGATGTTGATATTGATACCATTAAAAAACAACTCAACTCACTTAAACCAACACCTCATAGACTTCAAAGAATTGATGCAGGTGGAAAAGTTATTATTGATGACTCTTTTAATGGAAATATTGATGGAATGATAGAGGGATTTAATCTTTCCTCAACCTATGAGGGGAGAAAAGTTGTGATTACCCCTGGTTTAGTTGAAGTTGATGATGAGTTTAATGTTCAAGTGGCACAAAAAGCTAACGAAATCTTTGATTTAGTTGTAGTTACAGGAGATTTGAACTATCAAATATTTAAAGATAATGTAGATTCTAATAAGCTAGTAAAGTTAGAGAGTAAAGATAAGATGCAAGAGATGCTCATAGAGCATACAAAAGCAGGAGATTTGATTCTTTTCGCAAATGATGCACCAAGTTTTATTTAATATATGACTCTTCAGGTAGTATATTTTTTTCAAAAGATAGAGTAGTAGAATGCTCTCTTTTATCTCTATTATATTTTTGATTTTCAAAAGCTTTAATAGAGTTTACAACTCTCTCTTGCATCTCTTCGTCCTCCATTTGATTTGCCCATCTTTTCATCTCTTGAAAACTCCAATCATCAAAATGGTACTCTCTATTCTCCTCTTTCCACTTTGCTAAAGCATCATCTTGTTCTAAATATTGAGAATTTTTGATAATATCAAGCATATCAAGTATAGGTTTTGTATCGGGAGATTTAGATAGATATTCATTTGCAAGGTCAACATACTTTTCATCATTATTAGAGGTGATGATGGAGAGTTCAATATTGTTTAAAATAGCTAGTTTTACGGATTCTGGTAATTTATCTCTCTCATCATCTTTTTGATATTTATTAATAATTTTATCTAAAATATCTATTGCCTCCTCATCATCTTTTCCCATAAGTTCAAAACTTTTATTGATTAACAACTCTTCTACTCTTTTTTGTAATTTTTCATCTTTGGAATTTTCAAATTTTTCTATTAACTCATCATATACATAACCTCTCTCATCTTTATCAAATAGATAAGATTGTTGAGTCTTGGCTGTAATGTAGTAATCTAGTAGTTTCGTTTCATTGCTATCTTTAAACCTGTTAATAAGTATATCATAGCTATCTATTGCCATCTCTTTATCTAAATTGGGATATATCTGATATAGAAATGCCATCTGCATACAGGCTTTTGTAAATTGTTCTATTATTTTAGGATTTTTGTTATTTATTGTCTGTTGAATAACTTTTTTATATATCTCTATGGCTTCATAATCTTTTGAATTACGAAATAGGATATGTGCCTTTTTTAGAAGTTTTTCAATCCTTACGCTTAGATTCTCTTCATTTTTTTGACTGCTATTTTCATCTATAATTGTTATTGATTTATGATTTTGTTTAAACTTGTTTTCTACATTATTTATAGTAACTTCATTTTTTACTTGCCTTTTTTGGATAGATTCCTTTTTATTTGAAAAAAGAGTATCAAAATTTAATCCTATGGCAAGTAATGTTACAATGATAAGTAGAATAATTAAATTTTTTAACATATATAAAGACCTTTTTTAAAAATTATCTCTATATTGTACTTAAAAAAAACATCTATTTATCTTGAATTTCAACCTTGACATTTTGGTTGGTATGTAGAAGTTGTTCGCTGTACCATTTAGTTGTAGAGAGCTTAGGAAAAACATCTTTCATGATTTCTAAAGGATTTGAATCCCAACTAGAGGAGTTTTTTCCCATTTCCCAACCATATTGTTGAAGAACATAGGAGAAGATTTGATTTATTAATTTATATTGCTCTTTAATCTCAAATTTATCTTCTTTTTTCTCTTTTTCAATTATTGTTCTAACTAATCCTTTTCTAATTTCTCGTGAATATGAATCTTTTAGTGTTTTTATTATCTCTGCTCTTCTCATGTATTTCCTTTTAAATGATTTTGAAATGGTTAATGGGATTGTTTTTCCCTTTACCTACTATTTTATCTTTACCTAGCTTAATTGCTTCATTAAGGTATCTACAACTCTTAATAACAGACTCTTCTAGTTCACAACCCAAACTAATATGAGTAGCAATAGCAGAAGAGAGAGAACATCCTGTTCCATGTATATTTTCTGTATCAATAGCTGGATTTTGAATAGTTACAATTTTTTTACTTTCATATATAAATAGGGTATCTGTCATAACTAGTTGAGTATCTAAATGACCACCTTTTAATAGAACTGATATGCGAAATTTTTCACCAATCTCTTTAGCAGACTCTCTAACATTTGATAACTCTATCTTGTGACCTATGAGTATCTCTGCTTCAGGAATATTTGGTGTAAGTAGATATATATTTGGTAAGAATGCTTTTAACTCCTCTATAGCTTCACTATCAAGAAGTCTTTTTCCAGATGATGAAATCATAACAGGGTCTAATATAATTTTATCTTTAGAGTATCTCTCTAATCTATCTTTAACTACTTTAATAACTTCTGATGAGTATAGCATTCCAATCTTTATAGCTCCAAAATCAATATCGTTTAAAACAGCATCTAGTTGAGCTTCTATATGAGATATAGGTATAGGATGAATATCTATAATTCCTTGAGTATTTTGTGCTGTACTTGCTGTAATTACAGTAGATGCATATCCACCATTAGCAGATATGCTTTTTATGTCAGCTTGTACTCCTGCTCCACCTCCTGAATCAGACCCAGCAATAGTTAAGACAGATTTGTATTTTTTATGGTTTATCAA
>CAMZNQ010000221.1 GCA_947313765.1 uncultured Sulfurovum sp. | reverse complement strand
TCAAAATAATTTTTTGTATTCTCTTCATCACAAAACCATTTAACACTAAAACCTCTTTTGACTATCTCCTCTTCTAAAGGTCTACCAATAGGAACTGCATAAGGTTGAGAGATATATATTAGGAACTTTTTCATATTTAATTCTCTTTACAATTTATAAATTGTTTTATATATTTATAATAACGTTTATTTGCAGAGTTAATAGCCAAGGCAAAACCTACCCAACCACGAATAATATTACCCTCTAGTATGTATGTTTTAAAAAATGCAAAGATAGATTTTAATATAACGACAGAGAATAGACACATCTTTTTATCTTTTGCTCCTAAGTCAGTATATTGAATGATTTTTGTAAGCGTCTGATTTATATTTGTGATATTGAGATGTTTAAAACTACTCTTCAGAGTGATAACTGTTGCATCATTTGGTACAATAATCTTTTCATGAACTCCATTTGAGTTAAAATTGGTATATTTTCTATTGTATATACGAATAATATAGTCTGAATTTTGAGTTTTATGTCCAAGAAAATAGTTATTTCGTTTTAATCTGAATAGTTTTTTAATATTTGAAAAATCCTCTTTTTCTATCTCTGATATTAATTTATTATTTAAAATCTCATCACTGTCTAATGATAAAATCCAATCATTTTTACTATAATTTGAAGCTCTTCTTTTAGTATCTCCAAATCCATCAAAATAACCATCTACTATTTTTACATTCTTATACTCTTTTGAAATCTCTGCAGTATCATCTGTTGAGTTATTTAAATATATAATGACCTCTGAAAACGCTTTTAAAGACTCTAGTGATTCTCTTATTGTGTCACTTGCATTTTTTGCCATAATTACAACAGATATGGGTTTAGTCAACAACTTTTTTACCTTTCAATCTCTTTTTTAAATTTTTTCTGTTTTTATGCTTTTGTGAGGCTTTCAATGCTATTGTCAAAGCCTTGTTTTCATCTAATTGATTGATTTTAGCATACTCTTTAATAATCATACTCAAATCTTCATCACTTGCCCATAATTTTGAAAAATTTTCTAACCTCTCTATTTCTGATAATTTTTTAAATTTCATTCTATTGACATCAATAATCTTAAATTCATAACCCCAAGAGTTCTCTTTTATTAAAATATTACCAGGAGAGTAGTCAAGATGCAAAATATTTTTATTGTGAAGTTGGTTCGTAAATTTAGCAAAGGCTTTATAGATATTCTCTTTATTTGCATAATTTTTATCTGTTAAAGGCTCTCGAATAGTAAAATGATAATCAAAAGGGGTAGTGATGTAGTAACTATTTTTAAGTAATCCAAATTTTTTAAATTCAATATAGCCAATAGGTTTAGGAACAAAGTTTTCTATTTTGATGCTATTGAAATATGATTTTTTTGCTTTACTCTCTCTAAATATAGAGTATACAACTTGATTAAGTAGATGAGGTATTTTAAATGATTTAACAATGTACTCTGCTCCTTCAAATTTAATACGTTTAATAGTATTTCTTTGTTGAAAAATAGTTATATTGCTTGTTTGGTTAAAATACTCTTTGATATTTTTGACAAAATCTTTATGGCGTTCATTTGGTGCTTGGTATGTCATTTTATTTCTCTATTTTTAAATAGAGTGAGTATATCAAAAAAAGATAAATAGTTTATACTCTATCTCTAAAAATTTTTAAAACTATATTAAGTATTAATTACTTTTATTTTTGTTAAAATTTAATGAAATCAAGATTTAGGATAAATATGAATATATGCTTTATGAATAGTATTAAAGGTTAAAAAAAAAAAAAAAAAT
>CAMZNQ010000220.1 GCA_947313765.1 uncultured Sulfurovum sp. | reverse complement strand
GTGACTCTATAGTAGAAAAGATAACATTTAACAATAGAATTTTTTATAGTAAATATAAAAAAATAACAACTCCTCCAACCTCTATCTTATTAAAACAGCACAAAAATAGTGATATTCAACTAGCTGTACCACTTATTGAAGACAATAGAGTAAATTATATAATATTAGAATATTATCAAGATGATTGGATAGCTTTTTATTCATTAACAAAATATCTACTAAAAACACTTAATATAAATCTCTACTTTACATATAGAAATGAGAAAGAGATGTTGCTCCAAATCTTTATTCCAAGAGATAATATAGAGTTAAATCTAGCATATCAAGAGGTAGAAGAGATAAAATATATTTTGGATATTAAGTCAAAAAGAGGGTTTAAACTCTTTCCAAATATAAATTTACCACAAAGTTACAATATTATCGCACTTCCGAAGCAAAAAATATAATCTTTTGACATTAAATTATATTTTTTGTGTTATACTTTGTTTAAAAAAACGGAGATGACAATGGCAGATAAAAATTTGCATGACATTAAAATAGATGATTTGGATAATTCCAAAAAAACCCCACTTAAAAACATATTAACCCTATTAGCATTACTGTTTATTATATTAGTAATTTCAGTCGCAATTACAAGACTTATTCTTGATACAGATGAAGATGGATTAAATGAGTCAAATAGTACAGAGACAGCTTCTCTACTAGAAACAACAGATAATGATGAAAAAGATAGTAGTATGGCTACTACAGCAGGTGCTGTTGTTGCAGGAGGTGTTGCAGGAGCTATGTTAGCAAACAGAGCAAACCTAACAGAGAGAAATGTATCTACAAATAGTAGTTCAGATTCTAAGGATAGCGATAAAAATAATGCTTCTAGTACAAAAGATGCTGGTTCAAAAATTAAAGCTACACTAAGAGAGCATACTCCAGTAAAAAAAGAGGTTACTACTCATCCTGCACCTAAAAAACATATTGTCCTTCATCATACTGAACCGAAAAAACATGTTGTAAAAAAAGAGCCTACTCACTCTACAGATAAAAGATATGTTGATAAAGTTGTATCTAGTAGTAAAAAAGCATCTACAACCCATAATGTTTCTCATCTAGGAGAAAAAAGAGCAGGATATTACATTAAAGTTGGTACATTTAAAGATACATCTACATCTGTTAATAAAATTAAAAAAACAGGATTAGATTATATACTTATTAAGCCAAAAAATGATAAAACTACAACTCGTGTTCTCATTGGGCCTTTCAAAAGTAACTGGGGAGCTAAACAACACCTTCCACGCGTTAAAAGCAATATTGCAGAGGGTGCATATATCACAAGGATAGATTAAAATATGCTAAAAAAACTTCTCTTTGACCAACTAACCCCTGTTTCCATGTATGGAAAAATAAAGGAGCTTTTCAAAGATGAAGTGACAATGCTCT
Organism: uncultured Sulfurovum sp.; assembly: GCA_947313765.1. Classification (GTDB taxonomy): domain Bacteria; phylum Campylobacterota; class Campylobacteria; order Campylobacterales; family Sulfurovaceae; genus UBA1140. The sequence goes on along the minus strand of CAMZNQ010000220.1, from coordinate 2,244 downwards.
TTGAGAGTGTTGTCAATACCCCTGAAGGTAATTTCTCTTTTATTACCATTGGTGCTATGGAGCGTATTGTTTATAAAAACAATACAACGCTCTATACTAGCCCTAGTGGTAAATGTAAAGAGCTAGAAATAGACCCTTTTAACTTTCTTCAAAATTATTATAGAAATCTTGACCAACAGAAATATCAAAAAATTGCAGATGAAGCAGGTTTTGCTTTTGTAGATGGATTTATTGGATTTATTGGTTATGATATGGTTAAAGTCTTTGAACCAACACTTAAATCAACTATGGATTCACTAAAAGACCCTCTAAATACTCCTGATTTAGATTTAGTTCGTCCCTCTATTCTTTTAGCCTTTTCACATAAAACATCAATACTTACTATTATCCAAAATAATAGCAACTACTCAAAAGAGGTTGAAGAGATAGAAAATATTCTATTAGAACCTATTCTCATAGAAAAATTAAAACCTGCTACTCTTAATGAAGATGGAGAGTTTTCAATTGAAGAGGAGAGATTTAAGGCTATGGTTTTAGAATCAAAAGAGTCAATTCGTTCAGGAGATATTTTTCAAATACTTCTCTCTAATAGATATACCCAAAAAGGTAAAATAGACCCTTTAAGTTTCTATAGACTTTTACGCTCCAAAAATCCTTCTCCCTATCTATTTCTTTTAGATTATGAAGATTTCTCTATTTGTGGCTCTTCTCCAGAAGTTATGGTAAAACTCACTAATGATGAGATTCTCTTAAGACCTATTGCAGGAACAAGAAAAAGAGGAAAAACCCATGCTAGAGATAGAGAGCTTGAACTAGAGATGTTAAATGACCCAAAAGAGTGTGCAGAGCATCTAATGCTAGTTGATTTAGGTCGCAATGATGTAGGAAGAGTAGCTAAAACAGGAACTGTAGAGGTTACAGATATGATGCGTGTAGAAAAATATTCTCATGTGATGCATATGGTTTCAGATGTAGAAGCAACTATTTCCGAAGATAAAGATATGTTTGACCTATTTAGAGCAACTTTTACAGCAGGAACTATGACAGGTGCACCAAAGATTAAAGCTATGGAGCTTATTGGAGAGTATGAAGGATTGAAACGTGGATTCTACTCTGGTTCTATTGGCTATTTTGCCTTTAATGGAGAGATGGATAGTTCTATTGCAATTAGAACATCTCTCATTAAACCAGACTCCATTACTCTTCAAGCAGGAGCAGGGGTTGTTGCAGACTCCATTCCAGAACTTGAATATTTAGAAGTTAAAAATAAACTAGGTGCTTTGTTAGCAACCATTAAAGATATGGAGAAACTCTAAGATGTCTAAGCTCTTTACAATATTTGGAAATCCAGTATCTCACTCAAAATCTCCACTAATGCATAATCTCTCATTTAAAGGCTTAGATTATGGTGGATGTTATACACGCTATAAGCTAGAAGATGGAAGCCAATTAAGGAGTAAGTTTTTTGAGTTAAAGCTTAAAGGAGCAAATATTACAGTACCTCATAAAGAAGAGGCATTTAAAGCATGTGACATTTTAGATGATTTTTCTAAAAAGGTAGGTAGTGTTAATACTATTGTTAAAAGAGATGGAAAGCTCTACGGATACAATACAGATGCTCTTGGATTTTTAAAAGCTATATCTGAATTTAAAGATATTAAAACGGTACTCTTTTTAGGTGCAGGTGGAACAGCACAATCCACATCCATAATCCTTAGAGATGCAGGATATGAAGTAGAGATACTTAACCGTAGCTCTAAACGCTTGGAGTATTTTAAACAAAATGGGTTTACTACCTATACTTTTGGAGAGTTTAGCCTTAATAATCATTATGATTTAATTGTAAATATGACCTCAGCAGGTCTTGAAGATGAAAATTACCCTTGTCCTGTTCTTTTTTTAGAGAAACTATTTCCCAAAGCAAAATCTTGTGTAGATGTTATCTATGGGAAAGAGACACCTTTTTTAAAATTATCTAAAGAGTACAATAAACCTACAAAAGATGGTTCAGATATGCTCCTATATCAAGGAATTATCGCATTTGAACATTTTACAGATGGTAAATTTAGTTTCGAAGAGATTAAAGATTACATGCAAAAGGCATTTATTTTGTAGAGTTTATATCCCTACTTTTATCTCTTGCATGTAACCTCTTCTCTATCTCTAGCATCTCTCTTGTTGGTTCAGTTAACTTCAAAACAACCCCTCCTCCTTTTAGATAGGGATTGTAATATTTAGGGATAA
>CAMZNQ010000219.1 GCA_947313765.1 uncultured Sulfurovum sp. | reverse complement strand
TTGGAGATTTTGATTTTGTAAAAGATGTTATCTTGGAGCTAGGTTGTGAAGTTCTATTTAAAGGTGTTCGTGTAAAACCGGGACAACATATTATGGTCGCACAAAAAGATGATAAGTTCATCATATCTCTACCTGGATTTGCCTACTCCTCCACCGTTACAGCTCTTCTATATCTTACTCCTCTTATCTCTAAACTTCAAAACGGTAGATATCCATTAAAACTAGTTGAAGCAACACTTAGAGATAGTTTTATTAAACGACAGAAGAAAGCAGAGTTTACAGCTTGTAACTATAGTTTAGAAGATGGAAAATATTTTGTAGATTTTAAAGGTAAAAAGGTTGGAAGCTCTGCAATATTGACCAATATGCTAGGTTCAACAGCTCTTTTGGTAACATCTGAAGATGATAGTTCAAAGGATATTGGAGATATAGTAAAAATATTACTTATTGATTAATCATACTATTTATCATATAATTTGGAATACTTAATTTAAATAAGGATTCTAAATGTATGATTTAAAAATTATAATTTCCAAATTAAAAGAGATTATCTCTGAAGAGAAAAGAGTAAAGAGAGTATTTGATAAAGATGTAGCAGACCTCTTATCTATACCTCAAACAACATTTGCAACAATGAAGAAGAGAAATTCAATTCCATTTAAAGAGATAATGTCTTTTTGTGCCAATAGAAAATTGAGCATAAATTGGCTTTTTTTTGACCAAACTATTGATATTCTAGCCAAAGAGACTGATAAATTTTTTCAAATCCACTATTTTAAAGATGTTCGTGCTAGTGCAGGTGGTGGAGCTTTTACTTTTGATGAAAATTATGAAGTCTTAACTGTTGATAGAAAAATTATAAATAATCTTATTACCTCTTCAAATCAAGAAATTGATGCCATTAATATAGATGGAGAGTCCATGGAACCTACTTTGCAAGATGGCTCAATAGCTTTTATAGATAGAAAACAGAGAAATATTTCAAAAGATGGTATCTATATTGCTTCAACTACTGCAGGACTATTTATTAAACGTATTCGACAAAGAGCTGATGGTATGGTTGAACTAATCTCAGATAACAAAGTCTACTCTCCTGAAATTATGTTGGCAGATGAGGTAAAAATAGTTGGTAGAGTTGTTGGAAATATTGAAAGTTTATAGTAAAACGAGTATAATTAGTGGTTAAAATTTAATTTAAAAAGGTAAAAGATGGCAGAAAATGTTAAAACTGTAGATGATAGAATAGAGCGTATATATAATATAGCAAAAGAGCATTTTGGAGAAGTTAGATTTGTAGGTATAAAAAAACATACAAAAATTGGTTGGGTTGCAAAAATTCAGTTTGATGAGTTTGAATCATTGGTTTCAGAAGGAAAAGATGCAACAGATGCACTCAAAAATTTAAGAAAACGTCTTAAAAAAATTATTGATAGATATAATATGGTCTAATAATGAAAAATAACATTATACTTATAGGTTTTATGGGGGTTGGGAAAGGTACAACTGCTAGAGCTTATTCTGAAAAATATGGTACTTTTATTATTGATACAGATGATTTAATTGAGTCAAAAGAGAATAGAAAAATTAAAACTATTTTTAAAGAAGATGGTGAAAAATATTTTCGTAAATGTGAGCAACAATGTTCAGATTGGATTGAATATTCTGTAGATAACTCTTTCATCTCTTGTGGAGGTGGTTTTTATAAAGTTTCAAACTTAAATAGATTAGGTGTAGTTGTTTTATTAGACGCTTCATATGATTGGATATTTAATCGTCTTTCAACATCAGATAACGCAAAATCTAAATTAAAAAAGAGACCTCTCTTCTCTGAACCAGAAAAAGCAAAAGCTCTTTATGCTGAAAGGGAAGTAGAATATAAAAAAGCTTCTGACATAATTATTGATGTTGAAAATAAAAGTCTAAAAGATATTGTTAAAGAGATACACAAAAGAGTTAATATTTTCAAAAATAGCACTATATATTAGTGTAAGTAAAGTGTAAAAATAAAATAAAATAGATAAATTTAACAAAAAATTTCAAAAAACCCTTGACAACAAAGTTAAATTTGTCTATAATACGCCCCGACAAACAGATACACCACTTAGAGTTTAAGTGAGAGTTTGTAAATGGTCTTTAACAACTGAATATAAGTAAACAAAAAAATCAACGTCTATTTGAGTTTTTTTCGATGTTTTTTTAAAAAACACGACAAAAAGAAGCTTAATTAGAAATTTTTAGTTAAGTGATTCTTTGAAATAGGTTCA
>CAMZNQ010000218.1 GCA_947313765.1 uncultured Sulfurovum sp. | reverse complement strand
TAGATAAGTACGTAATAGGTCAAACTAATGCTAAAAAGACCATCGCAGTAGCTTTACGTAATAGATATAGACGTTTACAGTTAGATGAAGAGATGCAAAAAGATGTTATGCCTAAAAATATCTTAATGATAGGTAGTACAGGTGTAGGTAAGACAGAGATAGCTAGAAGATTATCCACTATGATGAGGTTGCCTTTTGTAAAAGTAGAAGCTAGTAAATTTACAGAAGTTGGTTTTGTAGGTCGTGATGTTGAGTCTATGATTCGTGACCTCTCTGCAAATGCTCTACAGTTAGTAAGAGAAGAGCATAATGAGTTAAATCAAGATAAGATTGAAGCTTATATTGAAAATAAGATTATTGAAAAACTTCTTCCACCTCTTCCAGCAGGAGCAAGTGAACAGAAGCAGAGAGATTATGAAATCTCATTTTCTAAAATGCAGAAGAGATTTGAAAAAGGAGAGCTAGACCATCTTATGGTAGAGGTCAATATGCCTACACCAACTATTGATGTTATGAGTGGTGGAAATATTCCACCAGAGATGGCAAATGTTCAAGAGTCAATTATTAAAGTAATTGGTGGGTTAAATAAAAAAGATAGAAAAAAAGAGGTTACTGTTAAACAGGCAAAAAACATCTTAGCACAAGAGGCTAGTGCAGAGCTTGTTGATGAAGAGAAGTTAAAAGATTTAGCACGCAAAAAGATAGAAGAGGGTGGAATTGTATTTATTGATGAGATTGATAAGATTGCTGTTCCTGCTAACTCTAGTTCTCGTCAAGACCCAAGTAAAGAGGGTGTTCAGAGGGATTTATTACCCATCGTAGAGGGTTCAAATGTTCAAACTAAAATAGGTATGGTAAAGACAGACCATATTCTGTTTATTTCAGCAGGAGCATTTCATCTAAGTAAACCAAGTGATTTGATTCCAGAGCTTCAAGGTCGTTTTCCTCTAAGAGTTGAGTTAGATTCATTAGATGCAGAGTCACTATATAGAATCTTAACAGAGCCTAAAAACTCATTGATTAAACAGTATGTAGCACTTTTAGCTGTAGAAGAGGTTGAGTTAGAGTTTGATGATAGTGCATTAAGAGCTATTGCAAAATATTCAGCTGTTGCCAATGAAAAAACAGAAGATATTGGTGCTAGACGTTTACATACAATTATGGAAAAGATAGTTGAAGATATATCTTTTAATGCAGATGAGTTTAAAGGTCAAAAAGTTGTTATAGATACAGAACTTATCAATGAAAAGTTAGAAAAACTTGTAGATGATGAAGATACTACAAGATATATATTATAGAAAAAGTAAGGAATTAAATGACAAAATCAGGATTTATAGCTGTTGTAGGAAGACCCAATTCGGGTAAGAGTACACTACTTAACTTTTTAGTAGGTGAAAAACTTGCTATGGTCTCAAAAAAGGCACAAGCTACTAGAAAACGTATGAATATTATTGTAATGCACAACGATAATCAACTTATTTTTGTGGATACTCCAGGTATTCATAAAAAAGAGCGTTTAATTAATGAGTTTATGCTTGAAGAGGCTTTAAAAGCTATGGGTGATAGTGATTTGATTCTCTTTTTAGCTCCCATAACAGATAGGGTTGATGAGTATGAGAAGTTTTTAGCACTAAAAGAGAGTAGACGTGTAAAACATATTGTACTATTGACAAAAATGGACCATGTCCCTCAAGGTAAAATTTTAGAGAAGTTAGGCGAG
>CAMZNQ010000217.1 GCA_947313765.1 uncultured Sulfurovum sp. | reverse complement strand
TGTAAAACGGTCTTTATCTGTCCAAAAATAGTCCATATAGTTTCTTTTTCTATCTGCTCTAGCTTTATCTCTAGCTTTTTTATTTTTAGTTCTCTTTGCATCTATCTCTGATTTTTTAGCATTTACTTTTAAAAAAACCATAAATAAAAAGACACCTAAGAAAGCTAAAAGTATTAGAGATGTAAAAAACATTGCAATTGCTTCTTCTGTAGTAACTGGCATTTCATTTTCCTTTTTTAATATAATTATATCAAAAAAAACATCTACTATCTATAGTATTTTTATATTTAGATAAATTAAAGTTGCTCTTTATAAAGGTTTTTTGTTACAATGCAAAAAAAAAATTGAAATTGGTGTATATAATATATGGAAAATTTAATTATCGTAGAGTCTCCAGCTAAGGCTAGAACCATTAGTGCCTTTCTTGGAAAAAAATATAAAGTAGTTGCCTCAAAAGGTCATATTAGGGATTTACCTAAAAGTTAATTTGGAATCAAAGTAGAGGAAGATGGTACATTTGTACCTAAGTATTCAATTCCAAGAGATGTTAATCCTACAGTTAAAGAGCTAAGAAAATTGGCAAAAGTAGCAAAAAAAATATATATTGCAACTGATGAAGACCGTGAGGGAGAGGCTATTGGCTATCATAGTGCTATGGCAATAAAAAAAGAGCCTGAATCTCTTCCTAGAATTGTTTTTCATGAGATTACAAAAACAGCAATTCAACATGCTTTAGAAAATCCTAGAAAGTTAGATATGGATGCTGTTAATGCACAACAAGCACGTCGTCTTCTTGACCGTATTGTGGGGTACAAGCTATCTCCTCTTTTAGCTTCTAAAATTCAAAAAGGACTTAGTGCAGGTCGTGTTCAAAGCTCTTCTCTTAAAATAGTAGTTGATAGAGAGCGTGAGATTAAAGCATTTAAATCTAAAGAGTATTGGACAATAGATGGGATTTTTGAAAAAAATATAGAATCTTCTATCTCATCTTTTAATGGTAAGAAGATAGATAAAATGAGTATTAGCAATGAAGTAATGGCAATGGAGATTGTTCACTCTGCCAAAGTTGAATCTTTTGTTGTTGAATCATTAGAGAAAAAAGAGAGAAAAAGTAAAACTCCTCCACCATTTATGACCTCTACTCTTCAACAGTCTGCTTCCACTCAATTGGGATTTTCTCCTAAAAAAACCATGATGGTTGCTCAAAAACTTTATGAGGGGGTAAAGACAAATAAAGGAAATATGGGTGTAATTACCTATATGAGAACTGATAGTTTAAACTTAGCAAAAGAGGCAGTTAAGGATGCTAGAGATTATATTTTAGATATTTTTGGCAAAGAGTATTTACCCGAAAAGTCAAAAAAATATAGTAGTAAATCTAAAGGTGCACAAGAGGCACATGAGGCAATTCGTCCAACTATGGTTGAATTTACACCAATAGTTGCAAAAGAGTATCTATCAGCAGATGAATTTAAGCTCTATCGTCTTATCTATAATCGTTTTTTAGCATCCCAAATGGTAGATGCACGTTTAGAGTCTCAAACACTACTCTTTAAAGGGCAGAAGAGTATATTTAAAGCCTCTGGAAGAAAACTACTTTTTGATGGATTCTATAGAGTTACAGGATATAGTGAAGCAGATAGACTCTTGCCTGAACTGAAAAAGGGACAAAAGGTAACTTTAGATGATATTAATCCTAAACAACACTTTACAGAACCACCTGCACGTTACAATGAGGCAAGTCTTATTAAAAAACTAGAGTCATTAGGGATTGGACGACCAAGTACTTACGCTCCAACCATTACGATTTTGCAAACACGAAAATATATTAATATTGAACAAAAGCGTATTCAGCCAACAGAGGTAGCTTTTACTGTAATAGAGATGTTAGAAGAGCATTTTGCCCAAATTGTAGACTCATCTTTTACTTCAAATATGGAAGCAGACCTTGACAAAATCAATGAGGGTAATTTAGATTGGCAAAAGCTTTTAAGTGATTTCTATAATCCTTTTATGCAGAAGATTACGGATGGTAAAGCAAACATTAAAAGTTTAAAGATGGCAATTCCTACAGGAGAGATGTGTCCAAAATGTGAGCATGAGCTACTTCGTAGAAAAGGTCGTTTTGGAGAGTTTATTGCGTGTAGTAATTTTCCTAAATGTAAGTATACTACCGATTTAGATGGAAATGCACCACCTGAACCTGAAAAGACAGATATTAAATGTGATAAGTGTGGAGAGTTTATGGTTATTAAAAATAGTAAACGAGGTAAATTTTTAGCATGTTCAGCTTATCCTAAATGTAAAAATGCACAACCATTAGTTCCACCTAAAGAGCTAGATATTCCCTGTCCTAAGTGTGGCTCTAAAATTTTAGAAAAAGAGGGAAAGAGGGGAACATTCTATGGTTGTGAAAAATATCCTAAGTGTAGATTCATATCCAATGGAGAGCCTCTTAAACGTAAATGTCCTGAATGTGAGAGTATGGTGGTTCACAAGCTCTTAAAAACAGGAGAGTTTTATGAGTGTATTGATAAGAAGTGTAAATGGAGAGAGTCCGTTCCTGATGATAAATTGAAAAGAAAAGATACAGAAATCTCTTAATCAACCATTAACTTTTTTTATTTATAATTCTAAAAATAATAAAAAATATATATAGAGGTAAAAATGGAAAAATTAAAAGATATAAAAGATATAGTTGAAGTTCCAGATAATAGTATCTTTATAGTTATAGGGTTAGTGGTTACTCTTTTAATAATTATCTCTCTTGCTTTATATCTCTTTAAAAATAGACGAAAAAGAAGAAAAAAATTAACTCAAAAAGAGATAGCTTTAGAGAGATTACAAAATATAGATTATTCAGATGCTAAATTGGTAGTATATAGATTTGAAGAGTTGAGTAGACTATTCTTAGATGATAAAAACAGAGATGAGTTTGAGTCTATCTCAAAAGAGTTAATAATATATAAATATAAAAAAGATATACCTCCACTAGATAGTAAAGTTGAAGAGAGAATTAAAATATTTATAGGAGAGCTTAAATGTTAAATAATTTTACATTTGAATATCCTTTTGTATTTCTACTCTTTATAATATTTTTTATCTGTAATAAATTTTGTAAACCTAAAGGTATATCTATCTATTTTCCAAATGTTATGATGTTAAAAAAAGCATCTAAGAGAAGTAATTTAATGGTAAATAGTTTAAAGTTTTTAGCTCTCATATCTCTTGTAACAGCATTAGCAAATCCCATTAAAGAGGATGATGTAATCATAAACAGTGATAAAGGTTATGAGATATCACTAATACTTGATGCTAGTGGCTCTATGAGTGAGTATAATAAATTTGGTATTGTTAAAGAGATTGTTGAAGATTTTGTAGACCAGCGAAAACATGACAAATTGGCTCTAAGTATATTTGCAGATTTTGCATATGTAGCTGTACCTTTGACTTATGATAAGAGAAGCATTAAACGTCTATTACGTCGTTTAGATGTAGGTATTGCAGGAAAACAGAGAACAGCACTATATGAGGCTCTTTTCCTAAGCTCTAATCTCTTTAAAAGCTCTAAAGCTAAAGAAAAAATTGCCATTTTGTTAACTGATGGAATGGATAATGTTGAAAATATTCCACTAGAGGTAGCCATCAATAGAGCAAAAAAATATGGTATAAAAGTATATACAGTAGGTGTTGGAAATGCAGGACGTGATTTTAATCCCTCTATTCTTCAAAAGATATCAAAAGAGACAGGTGGAAAATACTTTTCAGCCAATACTATTGAGAAGTTAAAAGAGATATATCTAATTATCAATAAGTTAGAGAAGTCTGAAATCAAAACAGATAAATATGTTAAGAAAACCTACTACTTTCAATATCTATTGGGTTTGGCATTACTGTTTTTAGTTGGATATTTTTTTATATCAAATAGGGAGTAGATTATGATAACTTTTAATAATATAGAATTTTTATGGCTTCTGTTTTTACTTATTCCACTCTTCTATTTTCTTAAATCTCAAAAGAGTGATTTGGAGTCAATATTCTCAAAAGAGGTTTTAAAAAAGATTAAACTAAAAAATAGCTCTCTATCTAAACGATTAAGAGATATTTTACTAATAGTGGCTATGGCATTTACTATTATTGCATTAGCACGTCCACAGATAGACAATGGAGAGATAGAGGTAAAATCAAATTTCATTAATATTGTTACAGCAATTGACATGTCAAAATCGATGTTTGCAAATGATATATATCCAAACCGTTTTGAATTTGCTAAAAAGAAATTTATTGATTCATTAAAGTTTTTTAAAAAGAGTAAAATATCACTCATTGGATTCTCTTCACAAACTTTTTTAATTTCACCATTAACAAAAGATTTTCACTCACTAGAGTTTTTAACTAAAAACCTTAAATTGGAGTATCTAAATCTTAAAGGCACAAATATTATGGCTCTATTAGAGAGTGCAAATAATCTTTTCATAGACAGCAAGAAGAGAACTCTCCTAATCTTTACAGATGGAAGTGACAAAAAAGATTTTTCTAAAGAGATAAGCTATGCGAAAGAGCATAATATTGTTCTATATATCTATGCCATAGGTACAGATAAGGGTGGAGTGATTAAAGAGAAAAATGGTGTATTAAAAGATAAAAATGGAGATATTGTTATTGTTAAACGAAATGATAATATTAAAAAACTTGCAATAGATACAGGAGGTGCATATATGAGATACTCATTAGCAAACAGTGACATAAAGTTATTGGCCGATACGATTCAAAATGGATACCAAAATCAAAAAGAGGAGAACTCTACGATTAGAGATAGAGAAGAGATATTTTACTACCCTCTCTCTTTAGCTATCTTACTATTTTTTATCTCTCTATTCTCGATACCAAAATCTAAAAAGAGGGAGGAGATAAGATGAGGTACTTAATAGTATTAATATCTATATCAAATCTACTATCTGCCTCAATGTTTGATTTTTACTATTTAGATAGAGCAAAAAAGGCGTATGATGATGGAAACTATACATTAGCTCAAAAAAACTATGCAAAAGTAGATAGTGATAATGCTAAATTCAATGAGGCAGATAGCCTATATCGTCAAAAGAGATATAAAGAGGCTATAGAGTTATACTCTAGTATAAAAGAGAAGAAACTAGAAGAAAAAAAACTACATAATATTGGAAACTGCTATGCAAAAATGGATAAAGTTGATGAAGCTATAAAATCCTATGAAGATGCTCTAAAACTTGGGGAAGATAATGATACAAAATATAATTTAGAGCTTTTGAAAAAGAAGAAAAAAGAGCAAAAGAAAAAAGATAAAGATAAAGATAAAGATAAAAAAAAGGATGATAAGAAGAGAGAAGATTCTAAAAAAGAGCAAAAAGAGAATAAGAAAGAATCTAAAGATAAAGAGAACTCTAAAAAAGATAAAAAAGAAGAAGATAACAACAGTAAAGAGAAAGATAGTAAAAAAGAGAATAAAGATAAAAAAAGAGAAGAAGAGAAGAAACAGAGCCAAATGAGTGAACAGAATATAACTCAACCTCCTATTAGTAATATGGAGGAGAGAAAATGGCAAAAGATGCTTAATAAAAGAGGAGTAAATACACTAATGATACCACTTAATAAAGGAAAGAGAGAGAATGAAGAGAATCCTTGGTAATATAATAATATTAATATCTATTTTTACAACTTTTAGCTTTGGAGATGTAAAAGCATCTCTTAATCCTCCTACAATCTATCAAGGAGGTATATCTAACTATATCATTACAGCAGATGGAAACAAGATAGAGTTTCCTAAAATAGATGAGATAGATGGTAACCCTATTCTTGGGACATCATCTTCTGAATCTATCTCAATGATAAATACAAATATAAAACGAAGCATATCAAAAACATACAGTTTTAGAGCCTCAAAAGATGTAAATATCTCCTCTTTTACTGTTAAGGTTGATGGTAAAGAGTATAGAACAGAAGAGTTAAAATTAAAAGTTCTAAAACCAACTGCTAGTAAAAATGGTTCTAAGTTTATTGTTAGATTAGCTCTTGATAAAAATGAATCTTATGTAGGAGAGCCAGTTAATCTTGCTATCTCTTTTAAGTCAAGAATAGATGCACATGCAGACCAGATACAGTTAGGAGAACCAAAGCTAGAGAACTTTTGGGTAAAGAAGAAAGATAAGGTAGATAAGAGTAGAGAGAAAAACTATATAGTTCAAACTATAAACTATCTCATTTTTCCTCAAAAATCTGGAGAGTATAATATTCCTGCAACTGAAACATTAGTAGGGAGAGTTGAACATAGAAGACAACAGATGGGAGGCTTCTTTGATGACCCGTTTTTCAATAGTATGACTCAACAGTTAAATTGGCAAAAAGTATACTCAAACTCTCTAAAACTAAATGTAAAACCACTACCTAATGGTTTAGAACTCTATGGAGATTATAGAATTGAATCAAAAGTTGATACGCAAAAAGTATCTGCAAACAAACCTGTTAATTTAACTCTTTTAGTAAAAGGAGAGGGAAACATTGATGATGTTAAGAAGTTTAAACTAGATATTCCAAATGTCATTATCTATGCTGATGAACCAAAAATATCATCTAAAGAGGTTAATGGTCTCTACCAAGGAGAGTTTAAAGAGAAGGTAGCATTAATTTCTGACCAAAATTTTACAATTCCATCTTTTAGTCTAAAATATTTTGATAAAAAGAGTAAAAAAGTAAAAACTATTAAGACAGAAGAGATAAAGATTGAAGTTATAGGTGGAAAAATAGGAGATAGAGACTCTTCATCTATGGAGGTATCTAAAAGCCAAACCATTAAATCTCCAACTAAAGTAGAAAAAGAGATAATAATAGAGAAAGAGGATAGCTACTTAAAATATCTATTTTTAGCTGTTGGGTTTATCTTTGGTGTTATCTCCATCTCTCTGTTAAACTATTTAACTAAAAAAGATAGAAAAATAGAGCGTGATATTGTAAAAGCTATAAGAAAAGCTAAAGATGATAGAGCTTTATTTAATATTCTATTGCCTTATTCAAAAGAGCATAAAGTTATATCTGATACTTTAAATAAGCTAGAAGAGAACCTATATAAAAATAGTTCATATAAGATTGATAGAGAAGAGTTAATGGAGGTTTTTGAATAGAGAGTCACGAACAAATAGAAGTTTATAGATATTCAAATATTTAATTTGCTATGATTAGCATTAAAAAAGGTAGAGTATATATGAACAATAGTAAATATTTACCTGTGGGAATAAATATAGGAGGGCATTATGAGATTATTGACGTTCTTGGAGATGATGATTTTGAAATTCTATATTTAGTTAGAGATACTCAAAGGAGGGGAAGCTTTTTTGTTTTGAAAGAGCTTTTCTTAGAATCCTTCTCTTCAAGAGACAATCAACTAGTTTTTACAATACCTGAAGCAGAAGGTGTTTTTAAAAAACGCAAACAAGAGATTATCTTAGAGATAGATATATATAAAAAAAATAACCCTAGAGATGAAGTTAAAATATATGGATATATAGAAGAGAATAATACAATATATACCATCATGGAGTTTACAAATAATTTTAGTTTAGAAAACTATCTACATTTTCATCCTAGAGATGAGATTATATTACCTCCATTAGATGAGATAACAAAAAAAAAGGGTGAAAACTCTTTTCTCTTTTTAAAAATTTTAATAGTATCTCTTCTTATTGTTTTAGGATTAGTTTTTTATGCTAAAAAGATGATAAAAGAGGATAGAGAAAAACCAAAAGATAAACCAAATGTAGTCGTCTCTCAAACACAAATACATCATCCTGCTTTAAAAAGTAGAGAAGATGATTATAAAAAGCTTGAATCAAGAATGAATATAATAGAACCATCCAAAGAGCTTAAGCCTAATAAAGATGTAGAGATTAAAGATGACTCTTTTATGGATAGCGAAGCTGAAGAGCTTCCATCCCAAAATAGTATAATTAAAAATGAGACTCAAAAAAAAGAGCTTAAAACTACTATTATAGAAGAGATAAATAATCCATCTACCCAAGAGCATAAAAATATATCATTAGACAATAAAATTGAAACATCATCAACAGATAGTAACACATTAGAAACAAAGATACAAAAAGAGTTAAAAGATACATTTAATAGAGATACAATTAAAAATTTCTTAGATAGATTTATCGCCTCTTCAGCAACAGGTTCTATTGATGATATAGTATCTCAATATGATTATCATGTAGATAGATACTTCTCTTTACGAAATATCTCTCAATCAGCAATTAAAAGAGATAAGAGAAGATATAATAGAAGATGGATAAATAGAAATTTTCAAATAGAATCATTTAAGATTTTAAAAAAATATAAGAGAGATGGAACAGATTATTGTGATATTAGAACAGTGACAAAATGGAGAGTTGAGTCAAATCATGGTAAAAGAGCATCTGGTAAAAGCAGAGGTTTAATGACAATTAAAAATACAGATAATGGATTTAAAGTAAAATCTATATATACTACAAGGTAGAAGGAAAAGAGTGAATTTAACACATTTAGATGAAAATAATAAACCAAAAATGGTTGATGTATCCGATAAAGATGTAAGTGAACGAATTGCAGTAGCATCAGGAATTATAGAGGTAACATCTGATGCCTATGAGGCAGTAGTGAGTAATTTAGCAAAAAAAGGGCCTGTATTACAAACAGCAGTTATTGCTTCAATTCAAGGAGCAAAAGAGACAAGTAGATTGATTCCAATGTGTCATCCCCTAATGCTAACATCTATAAAAACCGATATAGAAGAACTTCCAGAGATTCCTGCTTTCAAATTAACAGTTCGTGCTAAATTAAAAGGTAGAACAGGTGTAGAGATGGAGGCATTAACAGGTGTTTCTGTTGGATTATTGACGATATATGATATGCTTAAAGCCATAGACAAAGGTATGGTTATTAGAAATATTCAACTAGAAGAGAAGAGTGGAGGAGTATCTGGTGATTTTAGACGGTAATACTCATGAAAAACCAAAAATAGATTATCCTTGTAAATGGGGATATAAGATAATAGGAATAGATAGAGTTAAACTAGAAACTCTTGTTTTTGAAGTAATGGGAGAACGTAAATATAATATCTCAAAAGTAAATAGCTCTAGCAAGGGTAAATTTCACGCTTTAACTACTAGTTGCATAGTAGAGTCAGAAAAAGATAGAGATGCTATTTTTAAGGCATTTCAAGACGATAAAGATGTAAAGATGGTCATATAAACCAATATGGCTTAGAGGGTATTTTTTTGCTTAAAGAATTGATTGTAAAAATTAGTTATGAGAGTCTCAAAAAAATAAGATTAAGGAAAAAAATACGGCATTGACTCTCATGCCAAAATTATAACGCTAATAAGTGTTCTAATCGTGAATTGTTTTTATAGTTAGAGAATTAAGTAAGATTTTATAATTGAGAAAAAAGATGGTGCGGATGAGAGGACTCGAACCTCCACGCCGTGAAGCACTAGATCCTAAGTCTAGCGTGTATACCAATTTCACCACATCCGCATAAAGTGGTACATCCATTAGGATTCGAACCTAAGACCCTCGCCTTAGAAGGGCGATGCTCTATCCAGCTGAGCTATGGATGCACATAGATATAATACTTAAATCAAATGGTACGCCAGAGAGGACTCGAACCCCTAACCCTCAGATCCGAAGTCTGATGCTCTATCCAGTTGAGCCACTAGCGCTTCGTGGGTTGGTTTCTTTTACCAATGGGGTAGGCGACGGGGCTCGAACCCGCGACAACCTGTGCCACAAACAGGTGCTCTACCAACTGAACTACGCCTACCATAAGTTTATGATTTAACTACTATATCGAAATTTTAAATATCTAAATGGTCGGAGTGAAAGGACTCGAACCTTCGACCCCCTGGTCCCAAACCAGGTGCGCTACCAGACTGCGCTACACTCCGAAATTCTCCATTTTCAAACAGGGTTTGTATGAAATTGGAGTGCAATTATAGACAAAACTTTTAAATTTGTCAAGGTTTTTTTTGATTTTCTATATTTTTTTCAAAAATAGTTTTTTCATCAACTTTAATATACTCTTTAATTTCTGAATCTCTATCTTCATAAATAGCAACAATCCCCTCGCTATATCCATAGTATATACTCTTTTTCATACCATTTTTATTGCTACAATCTACTCTTAAAACATTATTAAATGTAGAATTATAAATTTTATATTTAGGATAAAAGTGTTCAACTATACAGTTCTCAATATTTGTTGAGTTAAAAATATGATTATCTCCAAGTTTTACATATCTAGCAATCTCTACATCTTCTGATGGCTCTTTCATTAAGATAAAACTACTATTTAAATAGAGTAGAGTTCTATTATCTTTACTTTTTCTTTCATAGGTAGTTCCATTGTCAAAGAGTCTATTCTCTTCTATGTAGTAATCTACCTTATTCCCATTTTCATAAATATCATACTCAACTCTATAATCTAATGAAGATGTCATATAATCCCACATATCAAACCCTCTATCTGGGTTAATTTCACTTGACTCCTCATCTGTTGTTCCACATGAGGTAATAAACAATATTAATATTAATATGAAAAATCTAACTATTGGCATACTATTATCGTCTCCTATAAGATAGTGCTTCTAAAATATGTCTCTTTTCAATATTTAAAGACAACTCTAAATCGGCAATGGTTCTTGCCACCTTTTTTATGCTTCCTATACCTCTATGAGATAATCCAAAACGCTCTATGGCTGAAAATAGTATTTTATTTGCATCTTCTGTTAATATACAAAATTTCTCTATTTCATCTTCTCGTAATTTTCCATTAAGGTTCTCCTGTTTACGCTCTTTTTGTGCCTTAAATGCTCTATTTACTAACTCTTTTAACTCTCTTGAAGATACATCTGCTTTATCATCTGCAGATACCTCTTGCATCACTACAAATATATCTATCCTGTCTAAAAATGGGTCTGATAATCTATTTTTATATCGTTTAATCTCCTGTTCTGAACAGCGACACTCCTTTTTCTTAGAGAGAGCATTTCCACAAGGGCAAGGATTCATAGCTGTTACAAACATAATGTCTGCATCATACTCTACTTTTGAATTTACACGAGATATGTTTACACGTCTATCTTGTAAAGGTTCTCTAAGAGCTTCAAGTATGTTTTTAGAAAAATGAGGAAGTTCATCAAAAAATAAGACTCCATTATGTGCAAGTGCAACCTCTCCAATCTTTGCCATATGAGACCCTCCTCCAAATATGGATGAAGAGGTAGCTGTATGGTGTGGAGAACGCATTGGACGTTTAGCTTTAAAACTTGGAATAACTCCATCTAAAAATTGATGTTTTGCAATAGATAACATCTCTATCTCTAAGAGAGGTGGTAAAATATCTTTTATCCGTTTAGCTATCATACTTTTACCACAACCTGGATTACCCTCCATCATAAAATTGTGCATACCTGAAGCAGATATTAAAGCTCCTCGTTTAGCTACTCTTTGACCCTTTATGTCTGAAAAATCAAGCTCTATATCAATATCATCATAATATCTTTGATTGAGTATTGTAAAACTATTTGAACTATATGAAAATTGTTTAGTTGAAGCTCTAAAATCTTTGGTTTTAAAAAGTCCTATTGTTTCACTTAGAGTCTCAACAGCGATAAAATCAACTCCTGCAATATGACTTAAATATCTCATTGCCTCTTTAGGAACAATCGCTCTTTTTAGTAGTCCCTGCTCTTTTAGTGATAAAATAATAGGAAATAGAGTAGAGCTAGATTTAACACGACCATCTAAACCAAGTTCTCCAAAGACAAACATCTCTTCTTCTGTTATCTTCTCTTTATGTAGAGCATTCAATAGTGCTATGGATAGGTCAAAATGAGTTCCAGCCTTTCTTAAATCACTTGGACTAAGATTGACTGTAATTTTAAGGGGTGGAAAGGTAAAATCATTGGTCAATAGAGCAGACTTTACACGCTCTTTAGCCTCTTGGATGTCTGAAGAGGCTAAACCTACAACAGCAAAACCAGGAAGACCTTTTGTAAATGTTGCCTCTACCTCAATTATCTTTGCAGATAAGCCATCTAATGTGGCACATCTTAAATGGTTAACAATAGCTTTTGGTTTATATTTATCTTTTGGTGGAGTACCACTATCAATATTTTTACTCATAAATATATTATCACATAAAAATATTAGAGTAAGGCAACTATCCGTTACCACAATTTAGCGTAAAGCCTCTAAATTCATCTATTGGGATATAAGCGTACACTTTTACTCATTCCCTGTCCTCGGAACGTATACGAGAATACACATCTAATTCTCATATAATGTTGATGAATCGGTAGCTTTATTTAGCTTGTAGTAGGTGGATTTACCAATCCATTCAACAAATTCCATCTAAATCTATCTATGTCTATTGTGTAGCTT
>CAMZNQ010000216.1 GCA_947313765.1 uncultured Sulfurovum sp. | reverse complement strand
CCTGCAAAATATAATAAAGTTTCAAAAAGAGTTGTTGCAACACCTGCAAGAACAAAAGTTGTTACTACACCTGCAAAATATACAACTGTTAAGATTAAAAAGTTAGTCTCTCCTGCAAGTGAAAGAAGAATACCAATTCCTGCAACATATAAAACTGTAACTAAAAAGAGAATGGTTGCTGATGGTTATGCAAAATGGGTTCCTATTGTTTGTAAATCAACTATTGCAAATGAACCTTCATTAATGAGAAATGTACAGACTGCATTAAAAGATGCTGGTTACTACCATGGTGCAATTGATGGAGTATTTGGATATCAGACTAAAACTGCAATTCGTGCTTATCAAAAAGCTAAAGGTCTACCTATAGCTGGTCTATCTGTAGCTACAATGCAATCTTTAGGACTATATTAATAGTTTCTATAGTTTATCAGAAGAGAATTTTTATCTCTTCTGGTTTTTATTTTACTTTTATTCAACTTCTTTTAAACTTCAACTCAATATACTAACTTTGAAATATCAATAGACTATTGATAAAATTAATTTTATTAAGAATTTTTAAAATTCTAAAAAAGGATACATATGGCTCTTTATGATAGAGATTATAGTAACAATACTATAGATAGTGGCTATGCTCATGAAGCAGAGAGTGCTTCTGTTTCATTTATGAAAAAAACCTATCAATTGTTAGGTGCAAGTATGATTTCATCTGCAATGGGTGCATACTTTACTATGCCTTATGCAGCTACCATTCAACAATTTAAATGGTTTATATTTGGTTTTGTAATGTTAATGGTTTTCTTTGGTTTTAATGCTACAAGAAAAAACCCTACATTACATATGATTGCACTTTTTGTATTTACATTTGCAATGGGTGTTATGCTTGTTCCTCTATTGGCTATGGTAATTGGTCAGGGTAATGGAATGTTAATTGGTAATGCTTTTTTAATGACTTCTGTACTTTTTGGTGCATTAAGCCTTTTTGCTATTAACTCAAAAAGTGATTTTTCAAGTTGGGGTAAACCTCTCATGGTTGTTATGATTGTAATTTTTATTGCATCATTAGTAAATATTTTCATATTAAAAAGTCCAATGATGCATGTTATCATTACAGCAGGTATTCTGTTACTGTTTTCATTGTTTACAATTTATGATACACAAAACATTGCAAATGGAGCATATGATTCTCCTGTAGATGCTGCGGTATCACTATTTTTAGATTTCTTTAATATGTTTACAGCAATCTTACAACTTTTAGGTCTTATGCCTGGAGATGATTAAAATCTTAAATCTTAGAAGAGTTATCTTCTAGGATTTTGTAGCTTTGATAAAAACTACTTCAAACTCTAAATAATCTAATGGATAATCTCTCATTAGGCGTTTCATACTAGCATAACTTAATTCTCCTGAACCACCACTAACTCCAGAACGTTTAATATATTTAAACATCTCTCTTACTGATTTAAAATGTAATTTATAATCAACAGCTTCAACCTCATAATTATAATATCTATTTAAAGATTTTAAAATTGACTCTTTAGAGTATATTGGAGAAGTTATACCTGCTGTTTTATGTAGAGTTTTAAAAGTATTTGATGTGAAAAAAGAAAAATAGTATTGATTGGCCAAGAGGGATATGGATTCTAAAACAGCAGAGAGATTATCGCTCCATTGTAAAGCAGAAGAGGATATAAGAATATCAAATTCATTATCGTTATAGGGTGAAAATGACTCTTTTTTATTGAAGTCTTGGCATATTTTTTTAATATTTGATGAAAAAGGGTGTAAATCCAACATATTTTTAGATAAATCAAAAGCTATAAAGCTATCCACTAAAATACTATTTTTTATAAAATTATTATATATCGCTCCAGAGCCACAACCAAGGTCTAAAACTTTTCCATATCTCTTCTTATCCAACATGGAGATTAAGTGTGATGCAACCTCTATTTGAATAATATTATGTCTATTATATTCCCCTGCAAATCGGGAAAACTCTTTTACTATTTTCATTTATCTCTGTTTCAATTAATTTAGGGTATAATCCCCCAAATTATACCCAATTTGAAGTTTATATATACTTCAATATTTAAAGAGGAAACGAATGATTTCAACACTATTAGTTGTTCAAATTGTATTAACTATTGCTATAGTTATTGCTATTTTATTACAAAAAAGTTCAAGCATGGGACTAGGTGCCTACAGTGGTAGTAATGAGTCTATGTTTGGAGCAAAAGGACCTGCAGGTTTCTTATCAAAAGCTACATTTGCATTAGCACTTCTTTTTATCTTAAACACACTATCTATGGGATATCTATACAATAAAGAAAAAACACACTCTGTTGTAGATGCTATTGATGCATCAAGCTCTGTACCTAAGATTAAAAAAACTGAAACTAATACTTCTACTCCAACAATAAAAAAAGAAGATAATAGTTCTAAATAACTAAATGTAATGAGAATATCTCTCATTACTCTTCTCCCCATAATTTAAAACCTCTAATTTATAAAAACGATTTTACAAGTAAAAAAAGGGTAAAATTTCATTATTAAAAAACATAAGGATTTATGGCATGTTAAATGAAATTTATGACAGTACTAAAGAGCAGATGAGTAAAAGTATAGATTCACTAAAAAGGGATTTCTCTACACTTAGAACAGGTAAAGTTACCACAAATATTGTAGACCATATTAGAGTTAATTACTACGGTACACCAACTGCATTAAATCAAGTAGGAAATGTCATTGCAACAGATGCTACAACCATATCTATTACTCCTTGGGAGAAAAATATGTTACAACCCATAGAGAAAGCTATCCAAGAGGCTAATATTGGTGTAAACCCAAATAATGATGGAGATTTTATTAAACTATTTTTCCCTGCTATGACATCTGAACAGCGTCAAGAGATTGTAAAACAGGCAAAACAGATGTCTGAAAAAGCAAAAATTGCTATTAGAAATATCCGTAAAGATGGAAATGACCAAGTAAAAATGCTTGAAAAAGATAAAGATATATCTGAAGATGAAGCAAAAAGAGGTCATACAGAGGTTCAAAAGATTACAGATAATGCTATTTCTCAAATTGAATCTGTGTTAACAGCTAAAGAAGCTGATATTCTAAAGGTATAGAGTATATGAATATAGAAAATATATATAAAGAGGCAGAAGCTCTACTAGATGGTCATTTTATACTATCTAGTGGAAATCACTCAAATCGTTATCTGCAAAGTGCAAAAGTTTTAGAAGATCCAAAAAGAGCAAAACTATTAGCAGATGAGTTAGCTAAGATG
>CAMZNQ010000215.1 GCA_947313765.1 uncultured Sulfurovum sp. | reverse complement strand
ATAGTAAAAGAGAGATAGCCTTTGATAAAACAACCAATGATTTAGCTCTTGAACTTGACTTACCTCTATTGAAAGACCAAAGTTTAATTTCTGAAAAAAATAGAGAGTTAGAATCAATACTTAAAGGAGAAATTATTCAGCTTAATGGAGAGTTTTATCTTAGAAGATTTGAAGATAATAAGTTGGTTGTTAGCTCTATGATGGCAGAAGGACTTAGAAAAATAGGAACTATCTCCTATTTATTAAAAAATGGTTCTTTAAATAAAAACTCTATCTTAATTTGGGATGAACCTGAATCCAATTTAAACCCTAAACTCATTAGAGATATAGCTAGACTATTAATCTATTTAGAGGGGCTAGGTGTTCAGATATTTATTGCTAATCATAGTCTATTTTTAATAAAAGAGATAGAGATTTTAAGAGATAAAAAAAATAATATTAAATATTTTTCTTTTGGTTTTGATGAAAATAATAGTTTGAGAGTTTCACAGAATAGTGAATTTGATTATTTAGATGATATAGTTATATTGGATGAAGAGTTAAAACAAGATGATAGATTTATGAGAGAAGTAGAATGATTATTAAAGAGGGAAGACTAAAATTTGATTTTCCTTTTGATGCAATAAGTTTTGATAATACAATTTATTATAGAAAACATTTTATGCAGATACAAAAAGGAGTAAAAGCTATTGATATTTTAGCTATTAAAGGTAATAGGAACTATATGATAGAGATTAAAGACTATACACATCCAAATACAGAAGAGATAAGTCAGATAGAATTAATTGCAGATATTATAAAAAAAATTATCTGTTCTTTAAGTACTATTTATCCAATGGCTTTAAATGCTAATAATGAAGATGAAAAAGATATTTCTATTAAATTTTTAAAAAATAGTGAGTTATTTATTATTTTTCATATTGAAATACCTCCACCAAGAAGAGGATTATCTCAATCAAGATATAGATTATCAAATATTCAAACAAAATTACGAGAGAGATTAAAGTCTATTACTAGCAAAAGTCATATTAAAGTTGTATCAAAAGATAATTTAAAAAATCTACCTTGGAGTGTAACAGTTGCAACGAATTGATAAGTATCTAGTAGAAAAAAACTATTTTGAGAGTAGAAACAGAGCGATAGATGCCATAAAAAGAGGAAAAGTTTTTATAGATGGTAAAATGGCTAAACCATCAACTAAATGTGATGAGAATTCAAATATAGATATAGATAGAGAGAAGTTTTATGTTAGTCGAGCTTCAAAGAAATTAGAACTCTT
The DNA here is from genome assembly GCA_947313765.1 of uncultured Sulfurovum sp. Taxonomy (GTDB): domain Bacteria; phylum Campylobacterota; class Campylobacteria; order Campylobacterales; family Sulfurovaceae; genus UBA1140. The sequence continues at coordinate 6,080 of CAMZNQ010000215.1, read as the reverse complement.
TTTAGAAGAGTATGCTATGGATTTAAAAGAGAGAGTAGCTTTAGATATAGGTTCTAGTACAGGTGGGTTCGTTCAGATTCTTTTAGAAAATGGTGTAGAGTCTGTAACTGCTGTTGATGTTGGTTCAAATCAGTTGCACCACTCTTTAAGAGATAATCCAAAGGTAGAGATATTTGAAGAGACAGATATTAGAGTCTTTAAATCTGCTAAAAGATTTGATATTGTAACTTGTGATGTATCTTTTATCTCTATTTTAAATATAGTAGAGGATATAGATAGATTAGCTAAATCAGATATGATTCTTCTCTTTAAACCACAATTTGAAGTGGGAAGAGATGTGAAACGAGACAGTAGAGGTGTGGTTGTAGATAAAGAGGCAATCATAAGAGCAAAAGAGAGATTTGAGAAGAGAGTAGAGGAGTTTTCTTGGACTCTTGTCTATGAGACAACATCTAAACTATATGGCAAATCTGGAAATATTGAGTATATCTATCACTTTAGGAAACAATGAAATTAAAAAATAGTATAAAATCAATAGCCATAGGTTCATTTGATGGGATTCATAAAGCACATAGAGTTTTAATAGATGAAGTAGAGGGAGTAGTTATTATTGAGAGAAATAGAGCATCCCTAACAGTAGGATATAGACGTTCTCTATATATTAAAAAGCCTTGTTTTTTTTACCACTTCAATAAGATTAAAAAGCTAACAGCAGAGGATTTTATTGTTAAATTAAAAGATGATTTTCCTAAACTTGAAAAGATAGTAGTAGGGTATGATTTTGCATTTGGATATAAAAAAGAGGGAGATAGTAGACTTTTAAAAGAGCTTTTTGATGGAGATGTAGTAGTTATTGATGAGGTCAAAGAGAGTAATATATCTATTCATACAAGAGTTATTAAAAACTATCTTGATTGTGGTAATATAAAAAGTGCAAATATGCTTTTAGGAAGAAACTTTAAACTAGGTGGTATGGTAGTTAAAGGGCAGGGGATAGGAAAAGAGAAACTTGTTCCTACACTAAATCTAAAAGTATATGATTGCTATACTCCTAAAGCAGGAGTATATAAAAGTTATACAAATATAGATGGCATATGGTTAAAAAGTGTAACATTTTTAGGTCATAGAGTTACAACAGATGGTCTATTTGCAATAGAGAGTTATATTTTAGATAGAGATATTGGTATAGTTACAGGTTTTGTTGAGATTGAATTTGTAGAGTTTATTAGAGAAAATAGAAAATTTAATAGTTTAGATTCTCTAAAGAGTCAGATAGAAAAAGATATAGAAAAAGGACGAAAATGAGTTTAGAAGAGTTACAAGAGATAATTAGAAAAGAGGTTGGAGTATTATTATATTTTTCAGGTGAAAATTGTAATGTTTGTCATGCTTTAAGACCAAAATTTAAAGAGTTGTTTGATAGTGAATTTCCTAAGTTAAAACAAATCTATTTAGATGCACATGAAAATAGTGAAATTTCTGCCTATTATCAAGTCTTTTCTGTACCTACAATGGTAATCTTTTTAGATGGTCGTGAGTTTGTTCGTGAGGGTCGTACTGTTAGCTTATATCAATTGAGTCAAAAGCTAAAGCGACCTTATGGAATGATGTTGAGTTAGTGAATGTGGGTATCTCTACCCACAATAAATTACATCTCTTCTCTAACCAATTTAACAGCTTCAACCATATTTTTAAGACTAGGTTTAACCTCTTCCCATTTACGAGTTTTTAATCCACAATCAGGATTTATCCAAAGTTGCTCTTTTGGTAAAACTTCAAGTAGATGCTTGATTTGAGTTACAATCTCTTCTACACTTGGAATACGTGGTGAGTGAATATCGTAAACTCCTGGCCCTACTTCTTGTTTATATCCTACCTCTTTAAAGATTTTAAGAAGTTCATTACCACTTCTTGCTGTCTCAATAGAGATAACATCTGCATCCATAGCTTCAATTGTTCTAATAATATCATTAAACTCAGAGTAACACATGTGAGTATGAATCTGTGTCTTTTCCCATGATGTACTTACTGCAATTTTAAAGTCACGAACAGACCATGATTCGTAATATTTAATCTTAGCTTCTCTTAAAGGATATCCCTCTTTAAATGCTGCCTCATCAACTTGAATAATCTTAATTCCAGCCTCTTGAAGGTCATTAATCTCATCACTAAGAGCTACTGCAATCTGTTTTGAAACTTCATCTCTTGGCTTATCATCTCTAACAAATGACCAGTTTAAGATAGTTACAGGCCCTGTTAACATACCTTTCATGATTCTATCTGTTTTGCTCTGTGCATAGGTAATCCAATCTACAGTCATAGGGTTTGGTCTACTAATATCTCCATAGATAAATGGTGGTTTTACACATCTACTACCATAACTTTGAACCCAACCATTTTGGCTAAATCCATAACCATCAAGTTGCTCTCCAAAATACTCAACCATATCATTTCGTTCAGGTTCTCCATGAACTAAAACTTCAATTCCACAATCTTCTTGAAAAGCGATACAATCATCAATATAATCTTTCATATCTTTTTCATATTGCTCTTTAGATAGTTCACCTTTTTTAAAGTCTCTTCTTGACTTTCTTACTTCTGGCGTTTGAGGGAATGAACCAATTGTTGTAGTTGCTAAATCTTCATAACCTAAAATATCTCTTTGAGTTTTAATTCTATCTTCAAAAGCACCATCTCTCTCTATTTTTTCAATAGATTCAACTCTATTTTGAACATCACTATTATGAATCTTTGATGATGTAGCTCTACTATTGTTTGCATCTTTATTATCTGCTAATAACTGCTCTTCACTACTACTTAAAGTATCTCCAGCAAAGATTTTTGATACCAATACAACCTCATCTAGCTTTTCAACAGCATAACTTAACCAGTTTTTTAACTCACTATCCATCTTCTCTTCATATTTTAGAGTAAAAGGTACATGAAGAAGTGAACATGATGAACCTACAATAATATTATCTTTAGATACAACAGCTGAAATCTCTTCTAAAAGGTTAACAGTGTTTTGGATATTATTTTTCCAAATATTACGACCATCAACAACACCTGCAATTAGAACTTTATCACTATTTGAGATAAGCTCTAAGCTCTCTTTATTATCTTCTCCATATAGGAAATCTAATCCTAAACCCCAACTAGGTGTATGTAGAAGTACTTTAGTAGCTTCATTTGAGTGTTCAAAATATGTAGTTACAACTATTTTAATATTTTCACTAACATTTGCTAACTTCTCATACGTTGGCTTAATCAATGATAGAGTAGCTGTTTGATTATCTTTAACAAAAATTGGCTCATCTATTTGAACAGTAATATCATCATCAAGTTGAGCAATTTGAGTTAAAAGCTCTTCATAGATTGGTAAAATTTTTCCAAATAGCTCATATGTGTCTCCTCTATCAACTCTTTTTGATAGACCTAAAAAGGTAAGAGGCCCAATAATATTAATTTTAGTCTTAATCCCTAACTCTTTTGCCTCTTTATACTCATTAATAAGTTTAGTAGCATTAAGTCCATATACATCTGTTAAACTTAGTTCAGGAACAATATAGTGGTAGTTTGTATTAAACCACTTTGTCATCTCCATAGCTACTCTATCTTTATCTCCTCTTGCCATTGCAAAATATTGCTCTTTTCCATCTAAATCTCTAAATCTTTTTGGAATTGCACCTAACATAATTGCTGTATCTAGCATATTGTCATATAGAGAGAAATCATTTGAAGCTATAAAGTCAACTCCTGCATCTTTTTGGTAATTCCAATGACGTGCTTTTAATTCACCTGCTACTTTTTCTACTTCTGAAAATTCTGTTTTTCCTGACCAAAATGATTCAAGTGCTTTTTTTAACTCTCTTTGTTCCCCAATTCTTGGGAATCCTACAATATAATTTTTTGACATATGTTAATCCTTTAATAATAATTATTTTTAGTTAATAGTTTTTAATGCTTTAAAATATCTACTTAACGGGGGATGTACCCCTGTACGACGATATGCAAAATATGTCGTATAGTAAGGGCAACGAGGAATATAGTGATGGAGTAAAAGCATCAAGCGAGTTTTTAGTGTAAAATAACAGTTACACTCACAGGCTTTCTTAGATATATTAATTATAAACTTTTTTAACATATTGGGAAATGTCTCTTCTTGAAGTTTATCCTTATGATAAGAATTACAATTAAGAAAAGGAGTCAATGATGATTTTTTACTCAGCATGGTATACTCTATACAATGTTCTAAGATATATGATAAAGAAAAATATCTTTTATCAAGGCCATTAGGTATATTCATGTTGTTTTTTGTCCCATAGTATTTTAAATACGGAATCATAGCAAAATCTTTATTATGATTTGGCTATAATATCGCCTAAAATTATTATCTTACATATTATTATATAAAGGGGTTTCATGAGCGAATTTTTTGACGCGAACCAAGACATACAAGAGGTAAAAATAGAAGAGAGTATGAAGTCATCCTATTTGGATTACTCAATGTCAGTTATTGTAGGTCGTGCATTACCAGATGCAAGAGATGGTTTAAAGCCAGTACATAGAAGAATACTTTTTGCAATGAATGAGTTAAACCTATATCATAGAAGCTCCTATAAAAAATCTGCAAGAATTGTTGGGGATGTTATTGGTAAGTATCACCCACATGGAGACAACTCTGTATATGATGCTTTAGTTCGTATGGCACAAGATTTTTCTTTACGTGCTACACTGATAGATGGACAAGGAAACTTTGGTTCAGTAGATGGTGATAACGCAGCAGCTATGAGATATACAGAAGCTCGTATGACAAAAATTTCTGAAGAGCTTTTGAGAGATATAGATAAAGATACAGTTGACTTTTTGCCAAACTATGATGACTCAATGAGAGAACCAGATGTTTTTCCATCTCGTGTTCCCAATCTACTTCTAAATGGTTCTAGTGGTATTGCTGTTGGTATGGCAACAAATATCCCACCTCATAGACTTGATGAACTTATGGATGCTCTTTTATATATTATTGAAAATCCTGAATGTGAAGATATAGAACTACTCTCCATCATAAAAGGGCCAGATTTTCCAACAGGTGGTATTATATTTGGTAGAAAAGGTATTACAGATGCCTATACAACAGGTCGTGGTAGAATAAAAGTTAGAGCTAAAACACATATAGAAGAGAAGAAAAATAGAGAGGTTATTGTTGTAGATGAACTCCCTTATCAAGTAAACAAATCTCGTCTAATTGAAAATATTGCACATCTAGTACGTGACAAACAGATAGAGGGTATATCTGAAATTCGTGATGAGTCTGACCGTGATGGTATGAGAATAGTTATAGAGCTTAAGCGTGATGCTATGAGTGACATTATCTTAAACAATCTATTTAAACAGACTCAAATGCAGATTACTTTTGGAATCATTATGTTGGCTATTGAGAATAAAGAGCCAAAAGTCTTTAAACTACGTGAACTTCTTGAGCTATTTTTAAAACATCGAAAAACTGTTATCATTAGACGAACCATATTTGATTTAGAAAAAGCAAACGCAAGAGCTCATATCTTAGAGGGGCTTAAAATTGCTGTAGATAATATTGATGAGGTAATTAAAATTATTCGTGATAGTGAAGATACAGAGAGTGCTAAAATAGCACTAATAGAAGGTTTCTCTCTGTCTGAGATTCAAGCACATGCAATTTTAGAGATGAAGTTAAGACGCTTAACAGGTCTTGAAGTTGAAAAGATTGATAATGAGCTAAAAGAGCTTTATGCACTTATTGAGTATTTAGAGTCTATTTTGAAGAGTGAATCAATTTTAAATGGAATTATTGTTGATGAGATTAAAGAGATAGCACAAAACTTTAAGACAGAGAGAAAAACAGAGATAATTGATGATTATGATGACATTGATATTGAAGATTTAATCCCCAATGAGCCAATGGTTGTGACCATTACCCATAGAGGGTACATTAAACGTGTGCCTGTGAAGCAGTATGAAAAACAGAAACGAGGCGGTAAAGGTAAAATTGCCGTTACGACGCATGACGATGACTTTATAGAGCAGTTCTTTATCTCTTCTAC
>CAMZNQ010000214.1 GCA_947313765.1 uncultured Sulfurovum sp. | reverse complement strand
CCTCCATAGAGAAACATGGTGTGATAACCTAACGGTTTGAGTAGAGAGGCAAAGGTAAAAAAGTTATTTTGAGATTTGGTACGCTTTACCACCCCTTTACCTGGAACGGCTAAAAATCCTGCTGTTACCCCTGCGATACCTCTAACAGAACGTGTTCCATTGGAGTAGACCTCGTTGAACCATAAGCCCTCTTTTTTGAGAGCTAAAAGGTTTGGTGTGATTTGAGTAGTTACAAATTGATACCCTAGACTCTCTTGCAAAAAGATGACTAAATTTCTCTTTTTGCCTGTTTTAAAATGGCTCTTCTCTAATCGTGAAAAGGGGGAGCTTGAGTTTAAATCATTTGCCTCTATGCCTAGCCTATTTTGCACACGATTTAATGCTTCATCTATGGGCATTTTCCCATAGAGCTTCATGACTTTTGAACTATATTTTTTATTGGCATAGATGGCATAACCTACCGAGTAGAGAGAGTTTTTAGTTACCTCATTTAAAATTCTATTGGTTGAGTACATCGAATCGGAGATATTGGCAGGACGGTGTCCAAAAGAGGAGCGAATACCAATAAAAAGCAGAATGGCTAGAGGTAAAAACCATAAGGCTCTACTTTTAAGAGGGGTTTGTAAAAGATTTAGAAAACTCTCTTTGGTAGCTTTCATAAAAAAATATGAGAAGATAGCTATCATGGTAAAAGCTATGGCTAAGGGGAGTTTAAAGTCAGCCAAGAGCATATTGAAAACCTCTATAGGATACTCTAAATACTCCACAAATTTAAAGTTGGGTCGTACATCATATTGGGTAAAAAATGGAAAGGTTGCATTCTCTATGTAGATTAAAAAGCTTAAAACCACTAAAAAATATACTCTTAAAAAAGTGTTAGAGATACGTGCTAAATTTGATGGGGTAAAAGCCAAAACAATAAGAGGAATTACCAACAGTATGGAGGCAACAATGGTATCCATTTTAAGACCATATAGAAAACTTAGATAGTAGTTGACTTCATCATTGGCAAATCTATCAAAATAGAGGATAAAAAGGGCAATACGCCCAATTAAAAAGATGCCAATAATGGCTAAGTAGTATTTGAAAAGTTTTTTAAGTAGTAGCATAGAGTGCCTTAAATATTTTTTGTATTGTACACTATTTTCTTAATTATCAAAATAGTAAGCCATGCCAATATCATTGTTATAATAGTATGGCTTAAAAAGTGGTCTCCTATAAGCATCTTATATAGCCCCATACTCCAACCTATGGTTAACGCTCCTACTACAGCTAAAATCTTGTTTCTCTTGCTTTTAAAGAGAAAAAACAGACTCAAGAGTGCAAATCCACCACTAGCATGACCTGCTGGGAAACAGCATACTCTATTACACTTTTTAAACTCTTTTGGATAACTCTCCCAAACTTCTGTTTTTGGGTACTCTCCTCCGTAAAGATAAGAGTAGTAATTGTTATGATGATATTTTTATTAATACTCATTTTAACATATCCATCTCTTCGTTATAGACC
>CAMZNQ010000213.1 GCA_947313765.1 uncultured Sulfurovum sp. | reverse complement strand
CATTATTTTGAAGAGCCACTTCTAAGTAACAAGCAAATGCAGACTTAACATCTTTTATTGCTTCATCTGCTGTCTCTCCATCCCCCATGACACCTTTAAAATCTTTGTAGTAGGCAAAATATCCTCCACCATCCTCTTCTGATACTTCTCTGATAATGATTTCGTAATCTAGGTTTAAATAGTAGTTTCGTTTTTTCATGAAAATCTCCTTTATCTAAATATAGTAAATTATAGATGTGTATCTATTATTATACACATCTATAATTATTTTTTTCTGAAAAATTAGTTTATTTTAAGTATTTTATTTGTATAGTACATGTTCTATAACATCTTGTCTAATATTATATTAAACTTGATTTTATAAAAGGTTATTAATCAATGAGTAAAAAAGAAAAATTAATAGAAGCTATCAAAAATAATCCTAAAAATGTACGATTTGAAGATTTGAGAAAAATCTTAGAAAATTTAGGCTATATAGCTGTAAATAATGGTGGTAGTCATTATGTTTTTACCAAAGAGAATGCTACTGCTTTAACGATACCTTATAAAAAGCCTGTAAAGATTGTGTATGTTAAACAAGTTATTAAAATAATTGAGGAAGAGGAACAGTAATCTCTCCTCTCACTAACGATACAACTCTCCATCATAAAGATGATTAAGTGTAATAACAAAGGCTAAAGCATCTCTCTCTAGCTCTTTGTCATGTTCAATAGCCTTTAGATGTTCACCTACATACTCATAGGTTTGAGCCTCTTGGCTAGGGATAACTACGGCTACTCTGTTGCCAACTCTTAGAGCGTAATTTTCATTGAACTGCATGAGGTTTATCTCTTTTTTCTTGTCTGAAAAGATGGAGTGACCTAAGATTGGATAGGTTAAATCTTTACCCAAATAGTCAAGGGCTGTGGCTAAAATATCGGTCTGCATGGTAATTTTGTTGTACTCTTTTGCCTCTACACCCTCTCCTATGATAAGAGCAGGGATATGAAACATATTGACAGGGACAACATCATCTCCATAGACGCGAATGTTATGGTCGGCGATTACTACAAAAATAGTATCTTTGTAGTAGGGGAGTTTTTTTGCCTCTTTAAAGAACTCTCCAATGGCATAATCAGCATACTTAACAGCATTTTCAACACATCTCTCTCCTTTTTTAACCTCATCTATGCGTCCTGATGGAATGTCAAAAGGGCTGTGGTTAGAGGAGCTAAACATTAAACCTGCAAATGGTTTTCCCTCTCTGTAGAGTTTGGAGAAACGTTCATTTGCTTTTTTAGCTAAATCTTCATCGCTCACGCCCCAAGTAGCTACATAGGCAGGATTTTTATAATCTTTCTGTTCGACTATCTCATCAAATCCATTTCCTAAAAACCATGAACGCATATTGTCAAATCGTGCCTCTCCTCCATAGAGAAACATGGTGTGATAACCTAACGGTTTGAGTAGAGAGGCAAAGGTAAAAAAGTTATTTTGAGATTTGGTACGCTTTACTACCCCTTTACCTGGAACGGCTAAAAATCCTGCTGTTACCCCTGCGATACCTCTAACAGAACGTGTTCCATTGGAGTAGACCCCATTGAACCATAAGCCCTCTTTTTTGAGAGCTAAAAGGTTTGGTGTGATTTGAGGAGTTACAAATTGATACCCTAGACTCTCTTGCAGAAATATGACTAAATTTCTCTTTTTAACTGTTTTAAAATGGCTCTTCTCTAATCGTGAAAAGGGGGAGCTTGAGTTTAAATCATTTGTCTCTATGCCTAGCCTATTTTGCACACGATTTAATGCTTCATCTATGGGCATTTTCCCATAGAGCTTCATGACTTTTGAACTATATTTTTTATTGGCATA
>CAMZNQ010000212.1 GCA_947313765.1 uncultured Sulfurovum sp. | reverse complement strand
TGACATGGTAAATCCTTTGAAAATTAAATTTTAATCTCCAAGAGTCCAGATACCAACATCTCTTGAAAAAAGCTAACTAGAGTCAAGCCAATTTTAACAACTAATCTTGTAAAATCTCTTTGGAAGTGAAGTTGTTGGTTTTCAAGCGCCTAGTGGCTTCACTTCCTCTACTTAGCTTTTTAATTCCCACATGATATAACAAAACCCCTTAAAAAAAAATAAAATTTAGAATCTTTTGAAAATTCGTGATTTTGAAGATTTTTGAATTTTAGCGTCTGCCACTATCTGAATAATGCACTATCTAAAAAGTTTTTTTTGAAATACTTTTAAATAATTCACTATAGATTAATAGTACTATTACGTTCTGCAATTTTCTAGGGGGAAAAAAGTTTGGGGGAGTAAAATCATATAAGAGATTAAACTGCCAAAATTTTTAATCTTTATTTCCATAAGTCTCTGCCAAATAGTCGCCTAACCGTTCACTCATTTTGCTATCTTCTAAAAAGGTAACATCTTCAAAACTTCCTAAAATCTCTTTTGCTTTTTTAATTGACATCTTTTTTCGTGATAAAATTCCAAGAGCAAACATATCAAGATTTTTTTCAATCTGTTTACCAATGTTTTTAGTAAAAAATGCTTTTTGAATCTGATAGGGTTGATGGTCAAAAATCATGGTAAATAATCTTTTATTGATTGGGTGAGAGAGTAATAGAATAGATTGATATTTTTTGACAATTATCTCTCCCTCTTCGGTTAATTTTCCTTCACTATAGTATTCAACTTTTCCAGTTTGATGGATAACAACTCTATCTACCCAAAACTTTTTACTACCATAGGTGTAGTGATACCACTCTCCAGTAAGAGCTTTTAGGGTTGAGTTGGATTGAATGCAGAGTCTGTTTTTATCTTTTAAAAACTCTTCACAACTTATGCTTCTATTGCGTATCTTCCGATATATTGCTTCATGTCCCTCTATGGTTTCTCTATCTTCATAGAGTCTAAATAGAGGTGCAGAGTCTCGTAAAAACTTTGTTATTACAAAATTATTTTTATCTGTCAAGATGAAATCTATGCTATTTACCTCATACTCAACTCTCTTTTTAAGTGTAAAACTAATCTTAATATGGCTTTTTGCCATTTCTAAAAACTTTTCAAACTCATAGACTAAAGGCTCTTTACAGCTCTCTACTACAAAAATAATCTCTATCTCTACATGATGACTCAACTCAATTAACTCTTTTTGTAATGTTAACGCTTTGGAGGTCTCTTGTGCAAATATATTATCCTCTTTGTAGGTTGGCATGACCATATAGATTTTTTGGTACTTCTCATGAGGGTATGTCTTTAGTAGAATATCTATGACTCTTTTACGATACTCCACATAGTAGGGTTGTCTCTTTTTTATCTTCTTAAAGATATTTCTAGTCGCTTTAAACTCTTTAAATGCTAACTGTTCATAGAATGAGTTGTAATACTCTTCCTTAGACAACTTTGTAAAAAGAAGATTTAATCTATCTATCTTATCAATATATTTATGTAGATGTTTTGCCTTAAAGTCTCTATCGGTGTACTTTATATCATAGCTATTCTCAATGGCAGAGATTGTCTCGGTCTCATTTAGGATGGGGTATAGAGTATTACTATCTTCTATCTTCTCTTTAGAAAAAATAACCTTTTTAGCCACAGCTATCTTCTGATTAATATCGGCAATCCCACTTCCTACACCAACTAAGTAGGGGGTATGTCTACTGCTAAGGTCTGTGTTAAATATTGCAGAGATGTAGTCGTCGCTGTTTTCAAAAGTTAAGATGATTTTACTCTCTTGGTATCTAATTTGCCCATGATATGATTGTATATCTAAAGAAGATTTATGTTTAGGTGGTATTACATCAATTTTTATCTCATTAGAGGTAGTAGAGCTAAGATACTCTATCTCATAATAATCAATGTTTTTTCTATCTTCTACACCATTTATATTGTAGATATAGAGATAACGATATAGCTTCTCTTGTTCAATATCTATTTCAACCTGTAGAGCCAAATAGTTTTTAATGCGTTGATGAAACTGCTCAATATCTATGGTTAAAAACTCCTCTCCATCTATAAATAGAGGTCTTCCATTAATGGTTAGTTTACTAAATTGGTATTTAAAATATTCACTCTTAAACATTCTTGGCATAAATGCTATATCTTGTTTTTTTAGCCAATTTGTACGAATATAGACTTTTCTATTTTCAAAAGTTGCTTTATTTGTTCTTATATAAAATAGTTTAGTTAGATAATTTAAATCTTTTTTACATAAATTGTTGTAAATTATGTATATTTTATCGCAAAACATATGTTTTTTAATGTTCATTGTTGTTTTCCTTAAAATTTTACATTATTAAAAATAATTTTGATGTGCTTAACTATGTTTTTATTATATTATAAATCAGTTATATTTGGCTTATTTATAGAATTTATAGAGATAAATACTTTTATAAATCTGAAAATACTCTTGATTTATTTTTGTGAGG
>CAMZNQ010000211.1 GCA_947313765.1 uncultured Sulfurovum sp. | reverse complement strand
GAACCATAAATAAAGATATATTTTTCAATTGGCTTCTCCTCTATTTTAAATCTTCCTCTTCCCTTATGGGTTACAAGACCTTTTTTATGAAGTTTTTTGATAGTTCTACTTAATACATCACTTTCAATATTTATTTTTTCTCGGACATCATCATAAGAAAGAATATTTTTTTTAGATAAACTAAGTATAGCTTTTTTTAATTTTAACGAATCAGTAGTTTCCATTAGACATTCTCCTTATTTAAGATAAAAAACAACGAATGAGTTATTTTCAATTATAACTTATTTATTCTTAAATAAATTATCTCTTCCCTTCCAAATACTCCTCAACACTCAATCCAATTACACTACTATCCATTCCATCTTGGTTATGTACAAAATGGATTGAACTAATATAAGGCTCTATAATATTGATTTTTTGAATTGGGGTAATGACTAAAAGTTGTAGATTTAACTTTTTAAATAGCTCTAGTCCATATTTAGTGGAATCATCTGAACCCTTTCCAAATGCTTCATCTATCATAACAAATCTAAAACTCTTACTACTATTATCTTCCAATCCATAGGCAAAAGCGATTGAAGAGGCTAAAACAGTATAGGCTAATTTCTCTTTTTGTCCTCCTGATTTTCCTGAAGAGTCTGAATAGTACTCTTTTAGAGAGCCATCTCCAAGATAGTTCTCATTTGCTCCAAAGCTAAACCAATTTCTTACATCGGTTACCTTTTTTCTCCACTTCTTATCAACATCTACTAGGTTTACTCGTCCATTAAAACGCTCTATAATCTTTTTAACTTGAAGAAATTTACTCTCATCATAACTATCATCTCCACCAACTGTTCCACTTAAAGCCTGTTTTAAATCCTCTTTAAACTCTCTAATGTCACTATCTATGCTCTTTGTCATGCTAAGTTCAATATATGTTCCTGAACTATACTCTATGGACTTTAAGGAGTTATTTATTAGACCTATTTTTTTACGAATGGCACTCTCCTCCTCTTCAAGACGTGTCTTTAAAGTTAAAAAGTGTTGAATTGTTCCCTCTCTAAAGAGTTTTTTGAACTTCTTCTCATATTTTGGAAGGTCATCTTTTTTTAGACCATTAAACATCTTTTCAAATTCAGATATGGAACTAGTTGAAGCATCTACATCTTTGGTAAAAGTTGGAAACTCTTTAATGTAACTCTGCATATTTGAGATAATCTTTTGGCTACTTCTATCAATCTTTGCAGAGAGAGAGGAAATCTGTTTCTGAATCGACTCTCTCACCCTCTGTTCATCTCTCTTAATTGTGTGAAGCTCTAATTTTAAGACTTTCTCCTCTTTTAGGTAGCTCTTCAACTCTAAACCATACTTCTCTAGATTATCTTTTTGAGATTCATATAGTTCAAGGGACTCCTCTTTTTCACTCTGGAACTTCTCTATGTCCGATATGATTTTTCCCTGTTTTTGGTGTAATTTAGTTAGCTCATAACGCTTCTCTTTGTAACTATCTTCTATCTTTTTAAGTCTATTTTCAAGTGTTTTTACAATATCAGAGCTGGATTCAAGCTCCTCTTTTTGGGCTTTTAACTCATCTATCTTCTTAGCGATACTATACCAATCTATCTGCTCAAAATCCTCAAAATGGAGCAAGTCACGCAGAGTATCACGTGATTTTTCTAAGCTATTAATTTTAGCTCTTATCTCTTTTAGCC
>CAMZNQ010000210.1 GCA_947313765.1 uncultured Sulfurovum sp. | reverse complement strand
GGAAAACCTAAAAGTGTATCTGGAAGCTACACAATAGACATAGATAGATTTAGATGGAATTTGTTGAATGGATTGGTAAATCCACCTACTACAAGCTAAATAAAGCTACCGATTCATCAACATTATATGAGAATTAGATGTATAATTCTCGTATGCGTTCCAAGGAGGGATGGGAACGAGTAAAAGCTACTATTTTATCAATATAGTTAATATAGTGCTATTGGGTTAACTCATGGGCTTATTTTAAAATTTTATTTATCTCTTGAATATTCTCTAAAATATCAACTCCAAGAGCTTTATCTTTTGGTTCAAGCTTTTTGTATAGGAAAAAAGCATTTTTATAGTAGATAAGCGAATTTCTATAATCTCTCTTCTCTTTATAAATCTTACCTATATCTCGGTATGTCTCTAATCTATCTTTTTGATTTGGTTTTATGGTTAGTGATTTTAAGTAGTAGTCTAACGCTTTATCATATAGTCTCATAGCATCATAGGTAGATGCTATGTTGTAGTAATCTATCGACTTTTGTGGATTTGTTAAATCTAATACTTTATTATCTATTTTTATTGCTTTTTCATAATATGTTATGGAACGATTGTAATCCTTTAATTTTTTGTAGTTTAAAGCAATATAGTTGTAATCTACAGCAATTTCTGCACTATCTTCTCTATAATATTTTAAATCCTCTTTTAACTGTTCCAACTCATATTTTAATGCTTCTGCATAGTTACCTTCATCAAAAAAACTATCTGCTTTTTTATGATAACTCTCATTTGCTTCTCCCTTAAGGAGTTCTTTCTTAACTATTTTATCTCTATTAAAATCATCAAAACAACCTGTAAATAGTAATAGGCTTATAGATAATATTTTTATATATACACATTTTTTCATAGATGTATTTTATCATAAAAGAACTCTAATTTAAACAGTTATTTTTAGCTATACTTACGAAAAAAAATCTAGGAGTGTTTTATGTGTGTTGAGAAGTTGCAAAAAATCATTTTAGCTTCAATACTAGGTATTGTTTTAATGTTAACAGCAGTAGGCTCTTTAAAACTGGCTTTTATGTTACAAGTTAGTGTTATGCTTATTTTGATAGTTAGTGGATTAACTGGTTCATGTTACATCACAAAAGTTCTTAACTCTGCATTTCCACTCTGTAAAGATATTGAAGAGGAGAAGAGTTAATGGAAAAAGTTTCGTACAAAGATGCAGGGGTAGATATTGATGCAGGTAATAATTTTGTAGAGGCTATTAAGGCTGATGTCAAATCAACATTTGATAGTAATGTAATTGGAGGCATAGGCTCTTTTGCTGGTGCTTATGCACTACCTACTGGATATAAAGAACCTGTTATTCTATCTGCTACTGATGGGGTAGGAACAAAATTAAAATTAGCAATAGATAGTAATAGATTTGATACAGTTGGTATTGATTTGGTTGCAATGTGTGTAAATGATTTAATCTGTAACTTTGGAACTCCAATGTTCTTTTTGGACTACTATGCAACAGGTCATCTTGTTCCTCAAAATGCTAAAGATGTTGTATCTGGTATTGCAGAGGGTTGTAGACGAAGTGAGTGTTCTTTAGTTGGTGGAGAGACTGCCGAGATGCCTGGAATGTACTCTGATTCAGATTTTGACCTTGCTGGATTTGCTGTGGGGATTGCAGAGCGTTCTGAAATGGATACTTTAGCAAATGTAAAAGAGGGACAAACTATTTTAGCACTTCCAAGTTCAGGAGTTCACTCAAATGGTTATTCACTAGTAAGAAAACTCTTTTTTGATAAATTAGGAATGAGTCTTGATTCTGAATTTAATGGAAAACCATTGGTTGAAACTCTTTTAGAACCAACTAGAATCTATGTAAAAGAGTTTAAAGCAAATAGAGATAAGATTAAAGCCTTAGCACACATTACAGGTGGTGGGATTATTGAAAATTTACCAAGAGTACTTCCAGAGGGTATGAGAGCTAAAATATCTAAAGATTCTTTAAAAATTCTTCCTATTTTTGAGTTTATGGGTCAATATGTAGAGGAGGAAGAGATGTTTAGAACATTTAACATGGGTGTAGGAATGGTACTTGTAGTTGATAGTAAAGATGTAGAGGCTGTTTGTGCCAATAGTGATGCTTATGTTATTGGAGAGATGGTCAAAGGCGAAAAGGGTGTGGATTTAATATAGATATAACTGCTAGTAGTTCACTATTAAAGAGGAAGATAGATTTTATCTATCAACTCCTCATATTCACTTTTGGCACTACTATCTATGGTAATGCCTCCTCCACTTTTATAATATAGCCGACTCTTCTCTTGTTCAATAAAACGAATCATAACAGAAGAGTATAGACTCTCTCCATCAAATATTCCAAATACTCCTGTATAGAACCCTCTATTGTAGTTTTCTATATTTGAGATAATATCAACAGTACTCTTTTTTGGTGTTCCTGTAATTGAACCAGCAGGTAGTAGTTTAGATAAAACATCTCCTAAATTATCTCTCCAATCCATTGGTAGTGTTCCTTTAATCTCTGAACTAACTTGAAGTAAATCTACATCTCCTGCTCTAATCTTATCTATATATCTAAATCTATCTACTCTAATATCTCTTGCTACTCTACCTAAATCGTTACGCATTAAGTCAACTATCATAACATGTTCAGCCATCTCTTTTTCATCTGATAGTATCTTCTCTTTTGCATTGGTCATAGAAGCGTCTATTGTACCTTTCATAGGATATGTAGAGATAGTATTACCCTCTATCTCTATGAATTTTTCAGGAGAGAAACAGATAAATTTATTTTTAAAATAGAGTTTATATTTTGCACGAGCATAGGTAAAAATCTCTTTAAGAGATAAATCTGTCTCTATCTCTGTTTTAAATGTTAGATTGAGAAGATATGTATTTCCTAAACGTATCTCCTCTAAAACTCTCTCTAATGAGTTACTATATTGTTTAAATTTAATAGGATATTTTTTTAAATAGTAACTTTTAGTTAGTTCTTTTTTAGGGTAGTTTCTTCTATCTCCTATTTTAAAAAAAATATCTCTATCTAACTGATTTAACGGTTGTGCAAATATGAATGAGGAGTCATAAGAGATAACAAAGAGAAAAGGCTTTCTCTGTTTAGCAAGTTTTGAGATTTTTTCCATTAGCTATTGAGAAGTAGCTCTTTTAAGATAGCCATTCTTACAAATACGCCATTTTTAACTTGAGTCAATACTTTACACCTTGAATCTTCAAGTATCTCATCAGAGATATCAATATTTCTCATAACAGGGCCGGGGTGTAAAATGAGTATATCTCTATCTTCTATTCTCTCTTTTGTAATGCAATACTCTTTTGCATACTCTCTATAATCCTCAAAAATCGGAGCTTTATGACGCTCTAGTTGAGCTCTTAGACTCATGATAATATCTACTCTATCAATCACCTCATCAAGTTTTTCATATTTTGGTAGGTCTTTATTTGGCATAAATGGTTTTGGAGCAACAAGAATCACATTCATTCCCATTCTTGTAAAGAGACGAATACCAGAAGATGCCACACGAGAGCTTACAATATCTCCTACAATAGCAATGGTCTTACCCTCTAATGAATCTGTTTTAAAATGCTCTAACATTGTAAAGTAGTCTAGTAGAGCTTGTGTAGGGTGTGCATAGTTTCCTGCTCCAGCATTGATAACAGTTGTTAACTCTCTGTTTGCCAATTTTTGAGGAGTATTATTGTACTCATGTCGAATAATAACTCCATCAGGCTCCATAGCACAAAGATTGGCAAATGTATCTTCTAGGCTCTCTCCTTTTGATGTGGAACTTTTTGATGGGTCAAGATGAACAAAAGATGCCCCCAATCTTTTTCCTGCTATCTCAAAAGAGCTTCTTGTTCTAGTAGAACTTTCAAAAAATAGAGTAACTAGAAGTTTATCTTTTAAAAGTTTATCTGGCATATTTTTTTTAAACTCTTTAGCATCATTAAAAATATTAACCAATTGAGCATCACTAAAATTATCTGTATCAACTAGATGTTGCATGTTAAATTACCCTCTGTTTTTTTGTGAGATTATAGCCAAAAAAATAGATATTTTTTAAATCTATATCTTCTAAAACTATTTTTAAAGAATATAAGGTATAGTTATTCAAATTATAATAAGAGGTAAATATATGACAAAAAGAGAATTAATGGATAAATATCCAATTAGTCTACTAGAGATAGATAGAGAGAATACAACATTTAAGAGTGTAGATGATATTTTAGCACATCTTAAATCAAAAATTGATATACATCCAGTTGCTACTTTTATTGCGATATTTGACCACTATTCACACACTAACTCTTTAGATGATGGAGCGTTGTCAGAAGATATTTTAGATGCAAAAAATATTATATGCTGTTTTGGTAAACAGTTACCAGATGCTACTCTTTTAAGTGTTCGTCCTCGTTCAATAGGTGTGGCAGAGTTGAGTGATAAATTTGTAGTTAGTTTTATGGATGCCCCAAACCCTCAAGCACAAGATGCAATGGAGGCATGGGTTAAATCTATTGTCAATAAGTAAAATGGAGAAGAATATGAAAAGAGTATTGGTTCTAGGTGGTGGATTTGCAGGTGTTGAAGCCTCAATCTATCTAAAAAAGCAGGAAAATTTAGATGTTACTCTAGTTTCAGATAGAGATTATTTCTATATATATCCAACATCAATTTGGATTCCAACAGGTGGTACAACAAAAGAGAAAATCTCTGTTCCTCTAGCAAAGTTAGGAGTAAAACATGGATTTCAAGTATTTGTAGATGCTGTTACAGCTATTGATGCAAAATCTAAAAAAGTTACACTAGAGAGTGGTAAAGTTTTAAAGAATTATGACTACATTGTTATTGCTATGGGACAAGATAAGATATCTTTAAAAGGGATAGAAAACACACTCTCCATTTGTGGAAAGCCAGAAGAGGCTGTTGAGTTAAAAAAACGTCTCGATAGTTTAGTTGAGAAGGGTTCAGGAACAATTGCAATGGGCTTTGGTGGAAATCCAAAAGATACATCAGCCGTTCGTGGAGGTCCAGCATTTGAGGTTCTATTTAACTTCCATCACTTTTTAAAGAAGAAAGGTCTACGTGATAAATTTAATCTTATCTTCTTTGCACCAATGGCAAAACCTGGTCAAAAAATGGGTGAAAAGTCATTAGAGATGATGGATAAGATGTTTAAAATGACAAACATATCGAAAAAAGTTGGTTCAAAAATAGTATCATTCGATAAAGATGGAATCAATTTTGAAGATGGAGAGAAGATTGAATCAGATTTAACAATGTTCATATCAGCAGGAAAAGGACACTCTGTTTTAGAGGCATCAGATTTACCATTGAGTGATGCAGGTTTTGTTGTTACCAATGAATATAATGAGATAGAAGGATTTGATGGGGTATATGCTATTGGAGATTCAGCCTCTCTAATGGGACCAGATTGGCGTGCAAAACAGGGGAATGTAGCAGAGGTTATGGCACGAAATATAGCCTATAATATCTTCCAGCACTCTCAAAAGATAGACTCTAAACACTCATACCTTGAACATCTAAATATCTTATGTGTAATGGATACAGGAGATGGTGCAGGGTTTGTATATAGAGACAATAAGGGAGGCAAAATGATTCCCATGCCAATTGTTGGTCACTGGATGAAAAAAGGTTGGGGTTGGTATTGTAAAAACTCCAAATTAGGAAATATTCCTAGAATACCTGGAATGTAAAAGATATTAACAATACATTAAAATTTAATGTTTCTTGTTGTACAATATCATCAATCTAAAAAAAGGAATTGATTGATGAAACCGTTATTAATATTTTTTGTATTGCTATTTATTGGTGCAATGTTTATTATTGGAGAGAATCCAAAGTTAAACCCATTTCAGAAAAATGATACAAATGTTACCACTGATTCAAGTAAAGTGCTAGAGCATGAGATTAATGCTTCTAACAAACATATGGGAGAAGAGTAAAAACTACTTCTCTTTACTATACTTTTGTCCTTTTCTGATCAAGATAGATTTCTTCTATAAATACCTATACCATTCTATTCATATTAATCATTTAAAAAATTATATAATGTTGTTACATGTCCCTAAAAATACATATTAGATTAATTTTTAAATTGTTTATTAATGGAAAAACAGATAAAATTAAAATAATCAGAGTTAATGGATAAAATAATTATAATTAATAAATAATAACATTGGAGTTAGTATGAAAAGCAATCAATATTCTGTAAAAGTTTTCGAAACTACTATTGAAAATGAAGATGAGTTTATGCTCTTTTTTAATACAAACTATATGTTGTTTAAAGACCATCTCATATTAATTAATGGTAGCAATTTAAGTCAAAGAATTAAAAAATATCTTTCCTCTAAATCATTAAAATATTTACATAATATGGAATTACCTAAAGGTAGAAGTCGTAAGGCAATAGAGGAGGAGATTGAGTTAGAGAGAGTTCAGAACGCAATATCTATGGAGATGGCAGAAGCAGAATTAAAAAAACTATCATTACAATTAGAAAATAATTTAACAGTACTAGATAATATGATTCGTAGTGGTCAAGAGATAAATATTGATGGAGATTTATTGCTACTAAATCGTGTTAATAGTGGAGCAACTCTAAACATAAAAGGTAATTTAATTATTACAAATATCATAGATGGTTCAATACGTTGTTTCGGAAACTTTATGATGTTAAGAGCCTCTCCAAAAGCTAATATAATCTTTAATGGTGTTGAGGTAGATAATGACCTTTTAAAAAATAAACTAAATAGAGTTGAATTAAAGAAGAATGAGATAATCATAACCCCTGTGTTAAAAAAGGAGATAAGTTGGGCATAGTAATTGCAGTAATTAGTGGTAAAGGTGGTGTTGGAAAAACAACAGCTACAGCAAATATTGGTTTAGGTATTGCTCTAAATGGTAAGAGATGTGTAGTTGTTGATTTTGATATTGGTCAACGTAACCTTGATATGATTTTAGGTCTAGAGAATCGTGTAGTTTATGATATGGTTCAAGTTATGGATGGTGATGCTAATCTAAAACAGGCACTTATTAAAAGTAAAGTGAGTGAAAATCTCTTTTTTTTAGCTGCTTCACAAACTAAAGATAAATCTGTACTTAACTCTGCTAAAGTAGATAAGTTGGTGCATAAATTAAAAGAAGATTTTGATTTTGTTATTTTAGACTCTCCTGCTGGAATTGAGAGTGGATTTGAACATACAATAGAGTTTGCAGATGCATCGATTATTATTGTTAATCCAGAAGTATCTTCCATTCGTGATGCAGATAGAGCCATTGGTATTTTAGACTCTAAATCAAATATCGTTAAAGAGGGTAAAGATGTTGCTAAATTCTTAATTATTAATCGAATTGTAGCTGATATGGTTAAGAGTGGAGAGATGTTAAAGAGTGAAGATATATTAGACATATTAGATATAAAGCTTTTAGGAAAAATACCTGAAGATAGAGGTGTTATTGATGCATCAAATCAAGGAAAACCAGTTATTTTAGATAAAAAATCAATAGCAGGTCAAGCATATAGGAGAATCTCTGGTAGGCTTTGTGGTAAAAAAATTGATATGAAGGATATTGAACTTTCAGATTCAGGATTTTTTAAAAAGATAGCGGGGATTTTTAGATAATGTTTATATTTGATTTTTTTAGAAAGAAGCAAAGTGCATCTGTTGCAAAAGATAGATTAACTATTGCTATTATGTCGGATAGAAAGAATTCTACTAACTATCCTTTTATGAATGAGATGAAAGAGGAGATTATTAATGTTGTAAAAAAATATATTGGAGTAAAAGGTATTGAAATCAAAAAAGAGTTTGATGGAGATTTTGAAGCACTCTCTATTGATGTTACCTTAGAAAAATAAATTAAAATTATAACTATTTTCTTACTTGCTTTAATATAAGCACTTAAGCAAAATTAATCTCATACTTTTCCCCAAAACCATATAAAAAATTATGAATGTAGAGTGATAACCTTCAACCGTTTTTCTAAAAAAAGGGAAATAGGGAGGGATATGATATGAAGTCAAAGGTTATCTATGAGAGCCATTAAAAAAAGGGAAAAATAATACGACTCTCATGCAAGTATTATAACAATAAATTCCCTTGAATAAGCATAAATTGCTGCTTTTATTAAAAATTTCTTAAAAAAATAATCTTATAGTGCAATATATAATATATACTGTTTTAACTCTTCTAAATCCCATTATTAGTGGTTTTAATATGTTAAACTACTTTAAGTTTAGATAGTAATGTTCTCTAAAAACTCTATATTATTTCCACGAATTAGAATTAAATCAATAGAGAATACAACATCAATATTTTTCTCTTTCATATAATAATATGTAGAGTTTATGACTCTTTTTAGTTTTTTAGGTGTAAAGTTGTAGATTGGGTCAAAGTCTGCCTCTGCAGATTTAACCTCTATAAAGTGCCAAACCTCATCAGAGATAGCAATTATGTCTATCTCTCCAAGTTTTCTAGCATAGTAGTTTTTCTCAACAATATGAAAACCTAAACTCTCTAAATATAGAACAGCTTGTTTTTCATTATCGTCACCAATGCTTCTAGTAGTCTCTCTTCTCATTAAGCAGGAGTAACCGTAACTCGCAATGATTTAAATCTTGCCGTCAAGATAAGTTCATCTGCCTCATCTCCAAAAATTGCATTGATTCTTGAACGAGCATGATGGAAAGTGGTAAATAGCGTTCTAGGTTTTACCTTATCTGTATATTTTACATTTAAGACAGAAGTCTCTCCATACTCTGTTTTAAGTATCACTTTATTACCAAACTTACCCTCATCTTCTACCGAAGCTAATATAGTATCTTCACTATGGTTATTTATCAGTTTTTCTGTATGCTTTGTCTGTGCAGAGTTGTTATAGTGTGCTAAGGTTCTCCCTGTGGTTAAGTAGAAACCATCAAGTCCATCTGCATAAAACTTCTTATCTAAAATCTCTTGAACCATTCCTCTAGGCTCATATTGATGGTAGACATATTTACCTAAACCATTATCTGTTCTAAAATCTAATAGGTGTAAAATTGGTGTATCTTCATGATAGATAGGCCACTGCATTCCACGTTTTCTATGTCTCTCTAGTCTATAATATTGAGCTCCTGAAAAACGTCTATGTGCTACCTCTGTAACCTCTTGCCAAACCTCTTCACTTGTCTCATGTTTAAAATCATGACCTAACTTTTGAGTAAGTAGTTTAATCACTTCCCAATCATCAGGTAAATCAGATTGAACTATTGGTTGAGAGAGGTGTAGACGACGCATTGCATTTACATAGACACCAGTCTTCTCATATGCCGAACGTACACCAATAATAATATCGGCATACTCTGCTATGTCTGTCATAAATAGCTCTTGAACCATTAAAAACTCTAAGTTTCCAATTGCCTTTTCTATCTTATTGATATTTGGATGTATGTGGGTAATATCCTCTCCCATATTTAAAACAGCTTTAATCTTTCCATCTATCATCCCATCAATGAGTTGAGGAGTCATAAGTCCAACATTTGGAGCATCTTGGTAATCTGGTAGATAGTATGGTAGACAACCCATATCACATGCACCTTGAACATTATTTTGCCCACGAAGAGGCATAAGCCCTGCTCCACGCTTACCAACATTACCTGTCATTAATGCTAAATGAGTTATTGCCATAACAGCGTATGAACCATCAAGAGGTTCGGTAATCCCAAGCCCCCAAAAAATCATCGACTTTTTAACAGCATACTCACGAGCAATATTGGGAATCATCTTTGCCAAATACTCATACCCCTCTACATCTTTAAAAAAATCTGGATTAGCGTAAGGGTCATTCAATATCTTCTCTTTAAACTCCTCAAAACCATCTGTTCTGTTTTCTATAAACGTCTCATCATAAATCTCTTCATTAATAATAACATAAGCCATCATGTTTAAAATGAGTAGATTGGACTCATAGGGAATGATACAATTATGCTTTGCATACTTGACCATCTTTGTCTCTCTAACATCAATAATGGCTAGATTGTTCTCTTTTTTTGCTACATCAACAATACGATTTGCAACAATAGGGTGAGCCTCCATAGTATTTGAACCAATGACAATCATAAACTCTGTATCGTAAATATCATTATATGGATTTGTAGCAGCACCCTCTCCTATTGTAGTTTTCATACCTTTTAATGATGGAGAGTGGCATACCCTAGCACAATTATCTACATGTGGGGACTCCATTGTCTCACGACAAAACTTCTGAAATGAGTATGAACTTTCACAGTTTGTTCTAGCTCCACCAATGGCACAAAAACTCTCTCCTCCAAAGCTCTCTTTTATCTCTTGAAGTTTCATTGATGCAATTGAGGTGGCTGTATCTAAATCACAAGTCCAAAATGTGTCATCAAAAACTTTTAATTTATCTTCAAATAGCTCTTTTAATTTTGGGTTTCTATCCATAAAGCTTTTACGAATTCTTGGTTCACGAACTCGTTTATCTGAATCCACAAAATCAAATCCAAACTTACCTTTGATACAGAGTTTACCTTGCGAAACAACTCCATCTTTTTGGGCATATATTTTCTTAATCTTGTTATTTTCAACAACACCTGTAATATCACAACCTACACCACAATATGTACAGACACTCTCAATCTCTTTTACATCAAACTTCATTGTCATTAATTAACCCTTGAATTTAAATAAGAGTATTTTTATCCTATTTTTACTTAAAATAGAGATTATTTAATCAATAAAATCATACTCTATTTTACTATTAGAATGATATACTTACAAAAAAAAATAGGAAAACAGATGACTCTTACTAAATACTCTGCTAATGGAAATGATTTTTTAATAATTATACGAAAAAAGAAAAAAGAGCGTTCAAAGTTGGCAAAAAGAGTTTGTCATCGTCAAAATGGTGTGGGTGCTGATGGTTTAGTTGTAGTTATGCCTCATGAAAAGTATGATTTTGAATGGGATTTTTACAATGCAGATGGTAGCCGTGCAACCATGTGTGGTAATGCCTCGAGGGCAGTTGCTCACTTTGCAATGGAGAAAGGTATATCTGCAAACGGAAAGGCAGAATTCTTAACAGGTGCAGGAGTTATCCGAGCAGTGGTTAATGGAAACTATGTTGTTACAGATATGACTAAACCAATTATTTTGAGTGAAGAGATTCAAGAAGATAATGAAAAATGGTGGTTTGTAGATACAGGTGTTCCTCATCTAGTTGCTTTTAGAGAAGATATTGAGAATTTTGATTTAAAACAGGCAAAACGTCTACGTGATAAGTATAATGCAAATTTAAATATCTGTAAAATAGAGGATAATACTCTATATGTAAGAACTTATGAGCGTGGGGTAGAGGATGAAACTTTAGCATGTGGTACAGGAATGGTTGCATGTTTTGTTCGTGCTTATGGAGAGAATCTTGTAGATAAAGATGTTAAAGTTTTCCCAAAATCAGGAGATGAATTATATATTAGTCTAAAAGATGATGTTTATCAGTTTGGTGGAGAGGTAACAAAAACTTTTATAGCTGAAACAGTCGAATAATACTATATTTTTGGTAAAATTATCAATTATCTTATTAAAAGGAAACAGATATGAAGACAAAAATCACTCTATTTTTAGCAACTATGCTTTTAACCTCTTCTCTTCTTCTAGGAAAAACGTTAGTTACTGTAAATGGTCATCCTATTTCAGATACGATTATAGCTCCAAACTATACACAACTTGATGATACACAACGTTCAAATTTAATGGAACAGCTTATTAAAGAGGAGCTACTCCATGCTAAATTACTAAAAAGCTCCATTGTAAATGATGCTAAATTTCAAGAGGTATTTGCCCAACAGAAAGAGTTAGCACAAAAAGAGTATAACAAAAAAACAGGAAAAACATTAAACAAGAGTCAAATCAGAGCTATTAAGGGGTCTATTGCTATTGCTCTATATCAAAAAAAAGAGTTTGAAAAGGCAAAAGTAACAGATGCAGAGGTAAAAAACTTTTATAATCAAAATCCTCAAAGTTTTAACTACCCCGACTCAATTGAGATAGCAGATATTATTGTCCCAACACTAAATGAAGCAAACGAGATACATAAAAAGTTAAAAAAATCTACAAATTTAGATAAAGATTTCATAGAAGAGGCACATGCTCATAAACAAAATGGATATATGGGATGGTTTGGAAAAAACTCTGCTCCTGAAAATCTTTTCAATAAAGCATTTAAATATAAAGTAAAAACCCTATTAAATAGCCCTGTAAAAACAAAACATGGTTACAATATCGTCTATCTTTTAAATAAGAAACATGCTGGAACAATTAGTTATTCAGAGGCAAAAGAGCGTATTAGAAATATGTTAAAGCAGAAAAAAGTTATAGATAAATTAAAAAATGAGGTTGATGAACTTTACAGTACAGCTGAGATTATATATTAATCTTTTAATAAAGTAGGGATTTAGTCCTACTTTATCTTCTCTTTTTTGCGATGCTCTAAATATGTTAAAAGTAAAATAATTGCTACCCCTAAATCAATCATTACATCAGCATAGTTAAATACAGCAAAATCAAATCCACAATGCCATGCCACATAATCACCTACCCCAATATGTTCAAAACGGTCATATAGATTTCCAACTGCACCACCAAGAATTAAACCAATAGGAAAAGCATATTTTTTTAAATATCCATCATAGAGTACATAGATAATAATTCCAATAATTAAGAGGAGTTGTAACCACTTTAGATTATCTTCTAAAAAAGCTAACATTGAAAAAGCTACACCCCTATTATAGTGTAACTCTAAATCTATACATGACCCTTTAAGTATGGTTGCATACTCAACTCCATTTACAGCATCTATTGCCATTGTTTTTAGATTTTGGTCAATAATAAATGTACCAATAGCAACTAAAAGAAAAATGAGCAAAGAGCGTATCATACTAATGCCTTTTTAAAGAATTTAACAGTTTTATCCATCATAATATTTAAGGAGTGTTGCTCTTTTCCCTCTAACAGTATACGCATAAGATTTTCTGTTCCTGAATAGCGTACTAAATGTCGCATACCTTTTGACTCTATCTCCTCAAAAAGCTCCTTTACACCTTGAATCTCTTCAATAGGTAGCTTATGAGAAATTTTTATATTTGCCTGTTCTTGAGGGTAGAGTTCAAAAATATCAAATGCATCTGAAGCTGTTTTATTGGTCTCAATCATATATGCAAAGGCTTGTAACGCAGAGACTAACCCATCTCCTGTTTTGGCATAATCTGAAAAAATCACATGACCACTCTGCTCTCCACCAAAATTAGAGCCAACTTTTTTCATTACCTCTAATACATGTTTATCTCCCACATCACTTCTTTCTAAAGTAATGCCATGAGATGCTAGGTAGTCTTCTAGTGCTTGGTTACTCATAACTGTTGCAACAACTTTATCATTAGCTAATTTTTTCTCATTTTTGAGATGAATGGCTAAAGCTCCAATAAGTTTATCTCCATCAACAACTTCACCTTTTTCATCTACAATAACAATTCTATCTGCATCACCATCAAGAGCGATTCCTATATCTGCACGAGTCTCTATTACCTTTTGTGATAAAACTTCTGGGTGCATTGCTCCACAATTTGTATTGATATTATATCCATTTGGATTATTAGATAGAACAATAACCTCTGCACCTAACTCCTCTAATACTGTTGGTGCTACAATATATGATGCACCATTAGCACAATCAACAACAATTCGTTTTCCATAAAGTGAATATTTATTAGGAAAAGAGTTCTTAATATGAACAATATAACGTCCAATAACATCATCAATACGATGAGAACGACCTATCTCTTTTTTAGTTACAAAAGCATTATCTATTATAGATTTAGAGTTATATATCTTCTCTATCTCCTCTTCAGACTCTTTTCCAAGTTTATTACCAAGTGAACCAAAAAATTTAATTCCATTGTCATAATATGGATTATGGGATGCTGTAATCATAATACCTGCATCACAACGCATATTTTCAGTAATAAAAGCAATAGCAGGAGTAGGCATTGGACCTATTTGAACAACATCAAAACCAACAGCAGTCAATCCAGAGACTAAAGCATTCTCAATCATATATCCAGATTTTCTTGTATCTTTTCCTACTAAAATTTTATTATATTTACTTGTTTTTTTCAAATGAATACCTACAGATAATGCTAAACGCATAACATTTAGGGCATTTAGTTTTCCACCTGCTAAACCACGAACTCCATCTGTTCCAAATAGTGCCATATACTATTACCTTTAAGTTAAGTTTTATTTAATAGAAGTTTAACAGATGTAAATTAAGGTAAGCATCAAATTATTGAGTATTTTAGATTTAAATGTGGAAGTTAAGAATACAAGAAAGATATGAGAATAGTTCATCTATTTTTAAGGAGTTTTTTTATTACAAAGGAGTTGTTCAATACAAAAATTTCTCATATCTTCTTATGTTTGTATTATATACCAGTTTGGTAAACGAATAGATAACAGAGTATTAATATTAGTTAAATAGAGAGAATCTTTTGGTTAAGTGTAAAAAAATCAAGATATAATACACCAATTAAAAAATCATATTCTGTTACGTATTTCAGGATAAAACAAAGGTTAAAATTTGAGTGAAAATTTAATTGGTTACATAGACAATTTAGGAAACATTATAGATACACAGAGTGCTAGTGAAAATATTGATGCAGAGGCTATTGAGTATAATAACTCAACTCCATCATTAGAGATTATCAGACACTCTACTGCACACCTTATGGCACAAGCTATTACTCAAATCTATACAAATGCTAAATTTTTTGTAGGTCCAAATGTTGATGAGGGATTCTATTATGACTTTAAAGTAGATGAGAAGATTGGGGAAGAGGATTTAAAAAAAATCGAAAAAACCATGAAACAACTCATTAAAAAGAAGTATAAGATAGAGAAATATGAGATTACAAAAGAGGAAGCATTAGAAAAATTTGCTAATGATGAGTTAAAGATAGAAGTTTTAAAGAGAATTCCTGATGGAGTTGTATCCATATATAAACAAGGTGAATTTGAAGACCTATGTCAAGGTCCTCATGTTCCTGCTTTAAGATTTTTACATAACTTCAAACTTACTCGTGTTGCTGGTGCTTATCTTGGTGGAGATGACAGTAAAGAGATGCTTACTCGTATATATGGCATTGCATTTGCAGATAAAGAGACTCTTAAAAATCATCTAAAGATGTTAGAAGAGGCAAAAAAGCGTGACCACAGAAAGATTGGTGCAGAGATGGAACTGTTTATGTTTGATGAAGAGAGTGGTGCAGGTTTACCATTTTGGATGCCAAAAGGTGCAAAACTTAGACATAAACTAGAGACTATTTTACACAAAGCACATAGAGTAAGAGGGTATGAGCCTGTTCGTGGACCAGAGATTTTAAAGGCTGACATGTGGAGAACATCTGGACACTATGCTTGTTATGGTGAAAATATGTACTTAACAACAATTGATGAACAAGAGTATGGAATTAAACCAATGAACTGTATTGGGCATATTCAAATATTTAAACAGAGTGGTAAGAGTTATCGTGATTTACCACTAAAATATTATGAGTATGGAGTTGTTCATCGACATGAAAAATCAGGTGTTCTTCATGGTCTATTGAGAGTAAGAGAGTTTACACAAGATGATGCGCATATCTTTTGTACACCTGAACAGATAGCTTCAGAAGTCATTGATATTGTAGAGTTTGTAGATAGTGTTATGAGACTATTTGGATTTAAATATACAATGGAGATTGCAACAAAACCAGAAAAGGCAATTGGAGAAGATAGAGTTTGGGAGTTGGCAACAGATGGCTTAAAAACAGCACTAAATGAAAACAACCTACCATTTACCATAGATGAGGGTGGTGGAGCATTTTATGGCCCAAAAATTGATATTAAAATCACAGATGCCATTGGTAGAAAATGGCAATGTGGAACAATTCAAGTTGACTTTAACCTGCCAGAGAGATTTGGTGTAGAGTATGTGGCTGAAGACAATACAAGAAAACAACCTGTTATGATTCATAGAGCTATACTTGGTTCATTTGAAAGATTTATTGGAATTCTAACAGAACACTATGCAGGAGAGTTTCCACTATTTATTGCTCCAACACAGGTTATATTTGTACCTATCTCAGATGTTCATGTTGACTATGCTAAAGAGCTTAAAAAAGAGCTTATGAAGATTGAGATTGATTGTGAAATATTTGATAAAAATGACTCTTTAAATAAGAGAGTTAGAAATGCAGAGAAGCAAAGAGTTCCGTATGTTGTTATTGTTGGAGATGAAGAGATTAGCAATAGAACGGTTGCAATTAGAAATAGACGCAAAAAAGAGCAATATAATCTCTCTTTTGATGATTTTATGGTAGAATTAAGCATACAACTAAATGAAGGTAAAATTTGAGCAGACAAAACAACAGAAATAATAGAGGACGAAAAAAACCAGATGAAACCATAATGAACGATAAGATTAGAGCTTATGAGCTTCGTGTTCTTGGCGATGATGGTGAACAATTTGGAATTATTTCTCGAGATGAGGCATTAGAAATTGCTGATAACAAAGGTCTTGATTTGGTACTTATGTCACCAAATGCAAAACCACCTGTAGCCAAAATGATGGATTATGGGAAATACAAATATGAGCAAGAGAAGAAGAAAAAAGAGGCAAGAAAGAATCAAAAGACTATTGATGTAAAAGAGGTTAAATTTTCATGTAAAATTGCAGATGGAGATATTGCATATAAAGTAAAACATGCTAGAGAATTTTTAGAAGCAGGAAAACATGTTAAATTAAGAGTATTTTTACGTGGTAGAGAGATGGCAAACCCTGAATGGGGTGTTGATGTTCTTAAACGTGTATGGCCAATGTTAGAAGATGTAGGTGTTCTTGAACAAGAGGCTAGACGTGATGGTCGTTATGTAAATATGTATGTAACTCCTATCAAAAAATAATATATATCTTAACTTACCATTTAGCATTAATGTTAAATGGTTCTTTACTATCTTACTTTACTACCTTAATCAAAAAGGAAAATTATGAAAAAAATCACATATACTATCACAACACTCTTGGTACTTTGGGGTATCTCTACCTATTTTATTGGAAATCAGACTCAAAAAGAGCTTGAAAGCTATATAGAAAAATCAAATAGAATCTATTCAGATAGTGGTCTTAAATTAAAGTTACTAGATTTTAATAAATCTTTTTTTAACTCAACAGCTAAAATGCAAATAGATATTTCAGACCCAGAGTTAAAAACTCTACTAGATAAAGAGTATATATTACCAATAGAAATTGACTATAATATTGAAAATGGACCTATATTTTTTAAAAATGTAATAGGTGTAGGTATCTCTAAAATAGAGAACAGTTTAAAGATAAGCTCAATATTGAAAGATGATAGTAAAAAAGAGTTTTTAAAAATAGTAAAAGATGACATAAAATTAAAAACAGATATGTCCATATCTTTTGATAAAAAATTAAACTACACTCTCAATAGTGATAGCATCAATATACATCAAGATAATCAAATATTATCTATGACTCCACTTAAGATAGTTGGAACAAGTGATATAGAAAATCTATCTGGAGAGGGAAAGATAGAGATTAAAAAACTAAGCGTAAAAGATGAAAATAGTAGCAATGGAATTACACTAAATAATCTTGCATTAGATTTTGATGTAAGAGAGATTTTTAAAGAGTCTATTCTATTTGGAGATTTTAAATTTTCAATAGGTAAACTTCTCATAGAAGATAATAACAACCCTAATTTAAAAGAGATAGACTTATCTATAAATGGATTAATGTCAAATAGAAAAGTTACAGACAATATGATGGATAGTACTTTTAAAGCAAATATCAATCTAGCTAATACAAAACTAGAAAAAGAGTTTAAAGATTTAGATAGTGTTAACATTGTAGCAGATGTAAAAAATATGGGTATAGATGGAATGTTTCAATTTCAAAACATAGCTAAAAATATTCAAAATGAGAGAGTCGCACTTCTAAAAGATATGCAAAAAAAGAGTCCAGAAGAGATGAGAGAGACATTTGTAAAATTAAATAAGTTGGATGAGAAGATAGTAAAAGAGATTTTACCTACTCTAAATAAACTTCTCATAAAAGATAAAACTAATATCTCTTACGCTATTGATATAAATACAAAAGATAAAAAATCAACTAAAGCCAATCTATCAATAGGTTATACAGGAGATATTGATTTTAGTAAAAGTATGAAAAAGATAGTAGAAGAGGCACAACAAAAACTACTATCCATAGTATCTCTTAATGTAGATATTGAATTAAATAAAAAACATATATCTCTAATACCTACTCCAATGTTAGAAGAACAGCTTCAAATGGGTGTAGCACAAGGGTTTATAAAAGATAATAATAGTTCATATATCCTTAAAGGATACTACAAAAACCGTGAGCTTATTGTAAATGATAATAACCTAACATCTACCATTTTACCTCTCTTAATGATGTTTTCATCTCATTAAGGAACAATCGTTATGGGAGTACCATCAGGTACTCTCTCCCAAACCTCTTCAATATCATCATTACTCATAGCAATACACCCCTCTGTCCAATCAAGTAACATAGGAAACCAATCTCCAAAAGGAGAAATATCCCATATATGAGGTGTTCCATGAATCATAATCATTCCTCCTGCACTCATTCCAAACTGTTTAGCATAAGCTTTATCTTTCTCATTTGGATATGAGATATGGATTGATTTATTATACTGTTTACTTAACTGCCTCCAATCTAAGCGATATGTTCCCTCTGGAGTTCTCATATCTCCCTCAAAAGCCTTTGCACCCTCTGGCTCTTTTCCTAAAGATATATGATACCTAGCAGATATCTCCCCTCCACTATATAGATAGAGCATTCTTGTTGATTTTTTTAAAATAACCCTATCTGCTAACATAATAGGTTCTGCAAATAGAGAGGATATAAGAGCAAAAGAGAGAAGAGTAAAAGCTTTAATCATGGCTATTCCTTAAAAGTCTATATTAAAATCTGTTTTTTAACTCTAACATACTCCTGCTGAAGATTTTTTAAATTTTTTGAGTTATCAATAATATAAGTTCCTAAATCTCTCTTTTTCTCAATGGATAGTTGAGAATCAATTCTTTGTTGTGCTTCTATGTTATTTAATCCATCTCGTAGCATTAAACGCTCTAATTGAAGCTCTTTAGGGGCATAGACAACTATTGAATTCTCTATGGGATAACGACCCATACTCTCAAAAAATAGTGGAATATCGACAATATATGACTTTTTAAATTTGTCAAAGAGTATCGCTTTTCTCTCTATCTCTTCAAATATGAGTGGATGCAGAAGTTTTTCTAATCTCAATTTCTCTTTAGGATTAGAAAATATTAATCCACCTAATGCTTTTCTATCTACTTTAGAATCTACTACATAGTTAAATCCAAATAGCTCTGCAATTTTATTATGATTTAAATCTAAAACGTAGTGTGCAACTCTATCTGCATCAATTAAGCTAAATCCATCCTCTAAAAAGAGTTTAGCTACAGTACTTTTACCAGTTGCAATTCCTCCTGTTAGTACCACTGCATAATCAAATGCCATATATTCTCCCTTTATTTAAAAAGTTAGATTATATCTTTTAAGTACTTTGAGATAGAAAACTAGAATAAGAGTTGATTAAGTAGAAAGTGGTGATCACGATTGGACTTGAACCAACGACTTCTTCCATGTCAAGGAAGTACTCTACCACTGAGTTACGCGATCTTTGGAGATGGAATTATATTTTTTTTTGACTTAAATGGAGATTATTTGCTTTTATATCCAAATATTTTTTTTAAAAAAGATAGATATCTATCTTTCTTCTCTCTATTAATATATTTCTTAATCTCTTGTAGATTCTTTTTTGCAGACAATAATATCTCATCATTAGGTTCAAATATTTTTTTTCTTATATCAATAGCAATATTTAAAGAGTTATATGCTTTTTTATATTCAAAAAGATGATAATAGCACATTGCTAAATTATTATAAGATGTAGCAGTATCTGGGTGATTGATTTTAAGTAGTTTCTCTCTTATCTCTACAGCTTTTTCAAATAGTGGTAGTGCTAATTCATATTCATGAGTAGATGCATAAAAGTATGCTAACTCTTGATAAGATGTTGCAGTTTGAACCTGCTCTTCTCCAAGTTGTTTTATTCTAATATCTAATGCTTTTTTATATAGAGTTAGTGCATTTTCAAGACGATTTTCTTCAAAATATATATTTGCCATTTTTCTATATATATTAGCTATTTGAGGATGATTTAAATCAAAAATTTTTTCTGATATATTTAAAACTTCAATATATAACTTTAATGCTTTTTGATTTGAGCCATCTTCTGCATAAGCATCTGCTAAATTAAGATAACTATTAATAGTTTTTTTATCTAGGAAACCAAATTTTGATTTTTGATAAATAAGTGCTTTAGAGTAGCAATCTATGGCTTTTTTAGTTAAGTTTCTATTTTTATATAAAGTAGCTAAAACATTGTACTCATCTGCTGTTGGTTCTCTTAATGATGAATTTTTATCTACATAGATAGATTTTACAGTAGTCATGGTTGTAATATTAACTCTATTTGATAAGATATTATCTCTCATAGTGAACCCTTTTATATCTTTTATATATCTATATTGTATCTTTATTTTTTTAACTATAATCCAATTATTCTCTGTTTTTATAAATAAAATTAAAGGAAACAGTATAATTGTTTTTATATGTATGTAAATATACTTTTTATATTGAT
This sequence comes from uncultured Sulfurovum sp., assembly GCA_947313765.1. Taxonomy (GTDB): domain Bacteria; phylum Campylobacterota; class Campylobacteria; order Campylobacterales; family Sulfurovaceae; genus UBA1140. The sequence goes on along the minus strand of CAMZNQ010000210.1, from coordinate 8,950 downwards.
TACTGATATAATTAATAAAAATATTGTTTTAAATTCAATTTTAACCATCAAGGGAGTATAATCGCAAAATTTTTCTCTCTTTATGTCACTTTAAGGTTTTATCATGTAGTATGAGAAAAGTTAATTAGGACTAATATTGTCCGATTTAAAAAAGAGTAAAAACTTAAAGGAATTAGATGAAAGTTTATTTGGATAATAATGCAACAACAATGGTTGACCCTAGTGTAAAAGCTGAGATGGACCCATTTTTTGTAGAGAAGTATGGTAACCCTAACTCTCTTCATGCTTTTGCAGGAGAGACACACCCAGCAATTAAAACAGCAATGGAGAAGATTTATGCAGGTATTCAAGCAGATAGAAAAGATTCTGTAGTTATCACCTCATGTGCAACAGAGAGTAATAACTGGGTACTGAAATCTATCTATTTTGAGTATATTTTAACGGGTCGTAAAAATCATATTATCATCTCTGAAGTTGAGCATCCATCAATTATTGCAACTGCTAAATTTATTGAATCTATGGGATGTAAAGTTACCTATTTACCAATCAATGCAGAGGGATTAATTGAAGCACAATCAGTAAGAGACAACATTACTTCAAAAACAGCTTTGGTCTCTGTAATGTGGGCAAACAATGAGACAGGTGCTATTTTCCCTGTTGAAGAGATTGGTGAGATATGTAGAGAGCATAACGTTCTCTTTCATACCGATGCTGTTCAAGCCATTGGAAAAGTTCCTATCTCGGTTCAACAGTTTAATGTTGACTATTTAACATTCTCTGCACATAAGTTTCATGGTCCAAAAGGTGTAGGTGCATTGTTCATGAAAAAAGGCAAAGAGCTTATGCCACTTTTTCATGGTGGTTCACAGATGGGTGGTTTACGTTCAGGAACATTGAATGTAGCAGGAATTATCGGCATGGGTAAAGCGATAGAACAAGCTATTGATGCACTCGATTTTGAGATGAGTGAGATTAGAGAGATGAGAGATGATTTTGAAGATGAACTCTTAAAAATAGAAGATACCTTTGTTGTTACTCCTAGAAATAGAAGAACACCAAATACTATTTTAATCTCATTTAGAGGTATTGAGGGTGAATCTATGTTATGGGATTTAAATCGTTCAGGAATTGGAGCGAGTACAGGAAGTGCTTGTGCATCTGAAGATTTAGAGGCTAACTCTGTAATGGAAGCAATTGGTGCAGATGAAGATTTAGCACATACAGCAATTCGATTCTCTTTGAGTAGATACACAACTCAAGAGGAGTTGGATTACACATTAGAAGTAGTAAAAAAAGCAGTAAAAAGACTTAGAGAAATTTCTAGTTCATACGCATATACCCCAAAGGGTCATGAGTCTGGATTAGGATTATCTCACTAATATAATAAAAGGAAAAGTAATGGGAATAGATAGTTTAGTAGGTGGTACCATCTGGGATGAGTACAGTAATAAAGTAGCAGATTTAATGAATAACCCAAAAAATATGGGTGAAATTACAGAAGAAGAGGCAGAGGCAATGGGTGGAAAACTCATTGTTGCTGACTTTGGAGCAGAAAGTTGTGGAGATGCTGTTCGTCTATACTGGGTTGTTAACCCAAATACTGATGTAATTATGGATTCAAAGTTTAAAAGTTTTGGTTGTGGAACAGCAATTGCAAGTTCTGATACCATGGCTGAACTTTGTAAATATAAAACGGTTCAAGAGGCTGTTAAAATTACCAATATTGATGTGGAAAAAGCGATGAGAGATACACCAGATGTTCCCTCTGTACCACCTCAAAAGATGCACTGTTCGGTTATGGCTTATGATGTTATTAAAAAAGCAGCTGGTCAATATATGAATGTAGATATGGAGAGTTTTGAAGAAGAGATTATTGTTTGTGAGTGTGCTAGAGTATCTCTATCTACACTTAAAGAGGTAATTAGACTCAATGACCTTACAACAGTTGAGCAGATAATAGACTACACAAAAGCAGGGGCATTCTGTAAATCATGTATTCGACCTGGTGGACATGAAGAGAAAGATATCTATCTTGTTGATTTGCTTCATGAGTATAACCAAGAGAAACTACTTGCAGGTTCAACACTTGGTGGAGTAGATACAACAATTGAATTTGCTAAGATGTCAATTGTTCAAAAGCTTAAAGCTGTTGAGAAAGTGATTGATGATAATATCCGTCAAATGCTTATTATGGATGGTGGAGATATGGAAGTTCTTGATATTAAAGAGAATGGAGAGAATCATGACATCTACATTAGATATTTAGGTGCATGTAACGGTTGTGCAAGTGCTGATACAGGTACACTTTTTGCTATTGAAAATATCTTGAAAGAGAAATTAGACCAAAACATTAGAGTTTTACCAATATAATTTGTTAAAATATAGTCAATAATTTGTAGGTTCAAAATTGAACCTGCATTTAATTTACTAAAGGTTATATGTTGAAACATCTCCTATATCTAGCTATTACTCTATCTATCATCTCTTGTTCTAAAATTACTCCTATTTCAGTAAAGAAAGATAATATTAACTCCTCTTATGTCTCTAAAGAGTATCTAAGCCAACTTGATTTTAAAGGTAAAGAGCTTATTGCAGTTCCCATTGGTAAAAATTTTTACTATATTCATAAATCAGGGAAAAAGATGTTAACTCTAACTTACGATAATGGAGCAGATGAGTTTCAAGATGGTTTAGCACGTACAAGAGTGGATGGTAAAATTGGATTTTTCAATAGAAATTTAGAGATGGTTCTACCACCTATTTATGATTTTGCATTTCCATTTCATAATGGTACAGCTGAAATATGTACAGGATGTAAAGAGAAAAAAGATGGAGAATACTCTATGTTGGATGGTGGAACATGGAAAAAAATAGATAGAAGTAGTTTAGTAATTGAGTAGATTAAAAATGTTACATTTAATGTTTTTCTTGTAAAATCTATTTATGAAAAAAAGCATATATATAATATTAACTATTTTTACTCTACTAAATGCAAAAACATTTAACAATATTGAGTTTAGAGGGGATGTTGATTTAATTACAGGTGAATTTGACAGAACAACTCTTTTAAAAGCTTCTCACATTGAATACCCACCAATCTACAAATTTTGGAAAAAAGACCCAACTTTTAAAAGTAGTGATATAAAAAACTATGTATCAAGTATCACTGACTACTCGAAAAGTATGGGCTATTATAGAGTCAAAGTTACCTCTAGTACAGATGAGGATACAATTTATATATATATCAAAAAAAATAGACCAATTAAAATATCCTCAATAAATATAGATAAAGAGTTTGAGAAGTTTCTTCAATTTAAAAAAAATAGTCGTTTTAAAACAGTAGATTTTACAAATAGCAAAAAGAGGATAACACGATTTTTAGAAGAGAATGGATACCCACACTATAGTATGAAGGCTAAAGCCTTTGTTGATTTAGATTTATATAGAGTAGATATAAATATCTCAATAGATAAAGGGATAAAATCCTACTTTGGAGCTACAGAGATAAATAATAGCTCTGATGTAGATGATTTTTTAATTGAAAAAGAGTTAGAGTATAAAAAAGATGAACTCTATAACATATCAAAGGTAGAGGATAGCTACGATAATCTATACCGTTTAGGTGTTTTTGATAAGATTAAAATTGAGACAGATTCAAATAGGAGTAACTCAAAAAAAGATATTGATATTCTTTTAAGACAGGGACGAACAAAAGAGTTTGTATCAAACATTGGTTACGATACAGAAGATGGAGCAAGAGGTGGAGCAGAATATATTGACCATAACTTTTTTGGAAATTTACGTGAATTTAGACTAGGAGCAAAGGTTTCTCAAAGAGGATTTGATTCTCATATAGATTACTATGACCCAAGATTAGAGAACCCTTGGTTAGGAGATTTCTCTTTTAGAAATGAGTTCAATTTTGGAAAATGGGATTATGACTCATATATTGAAAATAGAGTAAAAGATAGAGTTACTTTTGGAAAATCTTTTATTGGTTTAGACCACTTTTTTGGTTTTCAAACAGAGTATTTAGATGTAACATCAGATGTTCCAGCATTTTTAGAGGGTAACTATCTAATCAACTCACTATTCTATAAAATTGTTATTGATAATCGTGATTCTAAAATGGATGCAAAGAGTGGAACTTACTACTCTCTATATTTGGAAAAGTCTATGAAACAATTAGGTTCAGATATAGACTATTTAAAGATATTAGGAGAGGCTCGTTACATAAAAGAGTTTAAACCTTTTGTTCTAGCATCAAAGATAAAAGTTGGTTCTATTACAAAACAGACCCCACCATTTAAACACTTCTTTTTAGGTGGTGCGATGAGCAATAGAGGTTATGAATATAGAGATTTAGGAGAACATGAAGGTAAATATCCAATTGGTGGATTGAGTGCCATTGATGGCTCTTTAGAGGCTAGATACTACTTAACAGATAACTTCTCTGTTGTATCTTTTTTTGATACATCTAAACTCTCAAATGAGGTTAACGATTTTTCAAAAGAGTGGTACAACTCCTATGGATTAGGTCTTAGATACCTCTCAATTATTGGACCGTTACGGTTAGATGTTGGCTATCCCCAAGAGGGTGGTTTTGCACTTCATTTAGGAATAGGACAAGTATTTTGATAAAGACAATTTCTACTTTTTATAGCTTAATAAAATGGTTAATTTTTATACTACTATTTTTGGGTTCTATTACTCTTTTTGTCATTGAATCCCCCTCAACTATTTTGACTCTATTAAAAAAACCTCTACAAGAGTTAAATATTACATACGGAGAGATGGAGGGTGGACTGCTTTCAGGATTCTCTTTAAAAGATATTAACTATAACAATCAAATCAAAGCTAAAAAAGTAGCTCTAAAGATTGATTTTGATGCATTAAAAGATAGAGTCCTTGTTATTGATAATCTCATTTTAGAAGATGCTCAAATAGATAGAGATTTTTTAACATCTCTCATAGAGAGTAATAGTAGCCAAGAGAGTAAGCGCGAGGAGAATATATCTCTCCCTTTTGATAGAATTCTAGTTAAAAATAGTGATATATCTGTAAAAAACATAGATTATCAAAACTATCATATCCAATCAGCAAAACTTCATCTATCAAACATAGATACAGATATGAAAAAAAAGAATAGTGGAGATTTTACTTTTCTACTTGATAGTAATGCGACACAAGCAGATATAAAAGGCTCTTTAAAAAATGAGAATTATGAGATATTGGTAAAAATAGAACCAAATAGAGAGTTTATCTCCCCATACATAGAGGAGTATAACTTAACACTATTGTCAAACCCTAAATTGAAGTTAAATGCAAAAGGTAATTTAGATGAGGTAAAGTATGATGTACTTATTGATAGACTCTCTTTAAAACAGAATGATTATCTAGTCAATAGTAGACTCTTTAGAACAAAAGGGAAATTTAACATTAAAGAGAACTCTCTTAAAAATAGTCTAAATACAGAGCTAGATGGAAATGTAGCACATCTAAAACTAAATGCTATAACAAGTTTAGATTTAGATGATATAAATAGCACTCTAATATTTAATATTGATACAGAGATAGAACCTAAAAAGATATTTATCTCTAAATTGTTAGAAGAGCAGAACATAACAGTTCAAAAGTTACCTAAGATAACTATCTTCGCTAAAGGAGACCTAAAACAAGTTCACTTCAAGACAATGGTTAAAGGGTTAAAGGCTAAACAGAATGAGTTTAGCTTAGATTTAAAAGATTTAGAGTTAAAAGGGGAGGCTAAACCTATTGATGGAGATGTTAAATCAAAACTACTAACCCATTTCAACTCCTCTGTAGCTAATGGTAGGATTGCGTTAGATAGCACTCTAAACTTCAAAGATATAAACAACTCTCTCCAATTTAATTTAGATTCAAAATTTAAAAGCCATAAAAAATATTTAAAAGATATAAATCTCTATCTTTTAGAAGATGGTAAATTAGCTTTAAATGCTAAAGGTAATATGAAGAGAGTGGGTTTCACTCTTAATGTTAATGATTTTAGAGCTAAACAGAGTGAGCTTAGTTTAGATTTAAAAGAGTTAGAGCTAAAAGGAGAGGTTAAACCTATTGATGGAGATATCAAGTCAAAACTACTAACCCATTTCAACTCCTCTGTGGCTGATGGTAAAATTGCATTAGATAGCACTCTAAACTTCAAAGATATAAACAGTAGTCTCCAATTTGATTTAGATTCAGACTTTAAAAGTCATAGAAAATATATAGGCAGATATTTAAAAGATACAAATATTACACTTTTAGGAGATAGTAGACTAGGTTTAAACGCTAAAGGTAGCATGAAGAGAGTTGGATTTAGAGTTAGTATTGATACTCTTAGAGCTAAACAGAATGATATAGATATGAGTGTTAAAAATCTGCTATTAAAAGGGGAGAGTAGACCAATAGATGGTAATCTTGCCCTAAATCTATCGACCAATATTAAATCAACTATCGCAAATGGAGATATAGAGGCTACTACAAAACTAAACACTAATGACATAAATAACTCTTTAAAGTTTAAAACAGATATAAACTTACTTGTAGATGATAGATATATAAATAGATTTTTAAAAGATTCAAACATAACAATTAAAGAGAAGATACCTCTAAAACTAAGTGCAAATGGAGATATCAATAGGGTAAAAGCAAAATTTGATTTAAAGTCAAAAGTTTTAGCTCAAAAGATAGTCTCAACCATAACTTTGAGTAGTAAAAAGATAGATTTAAATCTAAAAAATCATATAGTAGCGGGGGAGTTAAAGTTAAATTCAGATGCAAAAAGTATCTCTTTAAATCTAAATAGTCAGTTTAAAGGAGACTATACTAAGCCAAAAGAGATGAGGTTAAAGGGAAAAGTATCTATTGATAGATTTAATGGTTTTGGAGTCAATCTAAATGAATTTACACCAGTAAATATAGATATTAATAAGTTAAAAAGAGAGACATTTGTAAAGCTTAACTCTAAACTTCTGAAATTGGATGCAAAAAGCAGTAGTGATTTTGATAAAATCAACTTTTACATAAAGAGTAAAAAGATATATCCAAGTAGAGTTGTAAAACTTCCTGATGAGCTTAAAGATAAATTCATTAAAGTAAATCTATATGGAAAATCAACTATATCAAAAGAGTATTTTACCATAAAAGGCTATATTGCCTCAAATAAAAATTTTAAGATAAAGATTGATGCAAAAAGTAGAGCAGATGGTTTAAAAGTAGATATGGGAACAAAACATCTCAAACTAAAAGCTCAAGGAAATCTTAAAAGTAGAGATATAGAGGCTACTTTAAATGTTGATTCGTTAACTAAAGTTCAAGAGGAGTTTGCTAGACTATATCCATTTGAAATTGTTCCAATAAAAGGTGCTATAACTCTCAAAGCAAAAGTTAAAGGAGAAGATATTCATGCAAATATTATCTCTAAAAAGATAGAGCTAGAAGCATTTAATGTAGAAAATATAGATATTGATGCAGAGTACTCAAAAGAGCTTTTAACCATCAATAGACTAAATTTAGAGACAACAGAGTTTGAAGATAATCGTCTAAATAGAAAGTTCTATCTAAACAGAAAAGGTAAAATTCATCTAGGAAAACGAAGAGATGTTATATTGGATATACACCCTAATATCTTGGTAAAATTAGATGGAACAGAGGAGAATTTGAATGGAAACTTCTCAATAGATAAACTACCTCTTGGACACCCTGATTATGGAGAGGTTATACTCTCAACCAATATAGACTATGAGCAGATTGGAAAAAAGAAAAAAGTTCAAGGAAACGTAACTCTTGATAACATGAAGCTACTATATGAATCAAAATTTTTAGACCCTGCACACGATTCAGATGTAGTTATTATTACAAAAAAAGATAAAAAGAGAAAAAAAGAGAAAAACTCATTTATAGAAGATACCTATATTGATGTAGATATATCAGCTAGAGATGCTAAATATAAGACAAGAGATATTGATTTAGGCTTTAGAGTTGACCTTAAAGCAAAAAAAGAGTTTGGCAAAAATCTTGGAATGTTAGGTAGAATCAAAGAGATTAATGGTATTGTTGAACAACCACCAAAAACATTTAGAGTTGTTGACTCTTCAGTAGTCTTTAGAGGGCTAAAAGAGATTAATCCAATGCTTGATATTACAGTACAACATGAGTTACCTGATGTCCTAATTACCATCAAGATACATGGAGATGCAAATCGTCCAAAAATTGATTTCTCTTCAGAACCACAGATGCCTAAAAAAGATATATTATCATATCTTCTATTTGGTGTATCTACAGCAAAACTATCTGATAAAGATACAAATTTAGGAAGAGAGGCTGAACTATTTATCATGAATCAAGCAGCTAGAGATTTAGCCTATGAACTTGAACTTGATAGAGTATATATAAAAGATGATGGAACAGGAGAGGGGTATGCTATTCAAGTTGGTAAAAAAATAGATAAAAAAACTATGTTTGTTGTAGAGAGTTCAAAAGAGGGTAACTCTTTTATTTTAGAGTATGATGTCAATAAAAATATTAAGATAGAGTTAGGTCAGCACCAAAAAACAGTACCTTCTCAAAGCATAGATATCTTCTTTAGAAAGAAATTTAGATAATATTTTGTTACCTTTTTTTCGCTCCCATCGCTCCTGCGTGGGAGTGTATATGAGAATTAGATGCGTAAAAAATAGTACTTCTCGTAACTTTTTTTCTAAAAAATTATGTAACTCATCCAAATCTATTCCCTCCTAAAATCTTAGAAAAAATAAAATCCTAAAAATTTAGGCAATATATAAAATATTATATATAGATAGAGAGATAAGGATTTTATGTTTGGGGAATTGGTTGATGGTAGTTGAAACTTTTCAAAGGAAATTAAATTAAACGTTTTCAAATATTTTTTGTTAAGCTGTTTTATTGTAAGATTGCAGAATTAAAG
>CAMZNQ010000209.1 GCA_947313765.1 uncultured Sulfurovum sp. | reverse complement strand
CGTCTTACAAGAAGAACATCTGGGTATTTATTGTTTTTTTTTTGTTGAGTCTCAATGAAATAGAAACTAGCAAAACTCACAAGCGTTAAGAGGATAGATTGAAAATGTTTTTCATCAAACTTATAGTGGTCTCGGTTTGAGAGTGTTGAGATGACATGAGAGAGTTGTTCTTTAAAAGGTGCTTCTCTTCCCATCGCTAAATCTCTTAAAATAGATTTTATATCTCGATATATCTCCAAATCATACCGTCTATCTAACTCAATGGCAAAGTAGTTAAAGTAGAGAAGTCTAATGACATAGTTTGGTATTTCAAAAGTATACTCCTCTCCAAAAAGTTCATCTTTTATGGTAATGAAGCCCATTGAGTAGAGAAGTGTAATGAAATCATCTTGTGCAACACCTCTATCTAGCTCAAATCTATCGTTAATCATTCCCACAATTTCATTATGGTTAATCAACTCCTCTAAAACTTTGTAATTCTTCTCACTATCACCAATATTAAAGAGTTTCATTACAGCTCGGTAGTCACTTGCTACATTGCTATCTAACATCTTTATTGGGTTTTCACACCGTTTAAAATCATATTCAGAGATAAAGTAGTTTATGAGTGTTGCATTATATATTCGTTCATTAGCATTAATATTAAAGAGATAACCGTTATACCATCTCTTTAATTTCTTTAATAAAACTTCTCTATCTATCTCTTTACACTGCTCAAATATGCTATTTTCTAAAGAGTAGTCAACTTCACTTTGGGTAAATCCTGCTAAAGCGTTAAATCTTTCACTATACGTTATATGTTTTACAATATTAAACCCAGAACTCAAACTATCTAACGTAATAGGCGTAACCCCTGTAATAAACATCTTCTGCACAACCCCACTCTGTGTGCCACCCTTTAGCACTTCGTAAAAACTTCTTACAAATCCACCTTTACCTACAATATTTAAAAAATCTTTCATGCTATGGGCTAGAATGGCATTAGCAAACTGGTCGTATTCGTCTATTAGGATGTAGATTTTGTCACTCTTAGCAATATTGAAAAACTCTTTGATAATATCTTTTGGGTCACTAAAATGGTTAAGCTCTTTTGGGTTTTCATAGTTATAGTCCATTAAATATCGTTCTACAGACTTTCTTATGTTTTGTGTAAAGTCATGTCGTATTTTTTTTATATCAGCACTAGCTTCTATCCCCGAAAACTCAAAAAACAATATCCTAAAACTGCTCTTTAGAGGTGTTGGATTGGTTTTAATATAAGTATTTTGAAAAATATCATCAAACTCATGGGCAGAGTTTTCATCATAGTAGTATTGGAGTGTTGAGATGAAGAGAGATTTTCCAAATCTTCTTGGACGTAAGAAGATTAAAAAGCTATCGCCTAACTTCTCTAGTTTCTCTATATATTTTGTTTTATCGACATAAAAATAGTCATTGTTGATATTTATTTTTCTAAAGTTGCTTTCGCCATATATAATTTTTTTCATATCTTGCCTTTTTTAATGGGGCTTTAGTTTACCATTTTATTGGTTATGGGGGCTTTATTTTGGTGTTGGTGGGATTGTGGAATCAGGAAAATATACTGTGCTACATATTATGTAATGTTTTTTTAAATCTCTTTTATGCATTACCATGGAGACCGTGGTAATGAGTAATTTTAAACCTCCAAAAACTCCACCCCCTCATGAGAGCCAATAACTAAAGTTGAAACATCTTTTTGTAAAGCTCCTCAATATTTCGTTTCTCTCTATACTCTATCATATCGCCTATCTCTACTGTTACTGTTTGGTGTATATCTTTATTATTAAGAGATTTACCCAAGACCTCATCTGTATGGGTTCTTATAAATATTGGTAAAATGGGAAGTCTATTTTTCAAAGCAATAAGTCTAAATCCCTCTTTAAACTCTATTAGAGGTTTTTCACTCTTATTTCGTGTACCTTCGGGAAAGATAAAGATAGAGTTCCCCTCTTTTGCTTGTGATTTTATTTCGGAAAAGAATCCTCCCATCTGACTCTTCTCTCTATCTAAAAGTACTGAACCTGCATTTCGTACAAAAAGTCCAAAAAAGAGAGAGCTATATAGCTCTTTTTTAGAAATCCATAACCCAAATATTGATGTATATTGATGTATCTTCTAAAGCAAGTTCTACAACAAGAGGGTCAATAATTCCACGATGATTTGAGATTAATAGAAATTGTCCATCAAGTGGGAGTTTATCTCTATCCTTAACCTCAACATCAATTTTTAATTTTTTTAAAAGAGTTTTTGAATATTCTACTCTAAGAGATTTTTTATCATTAGGTTTAGAGACTTGTTTAAGTTTAAGTCCAAATTTATTGGTTAAGAATAGTGCATAAATTGCAAGTTTTATTTTATTGAAATTCACATTATTTCCCATATATTTTTATCAAATTATATCAGAAATATTAATAAATATTTATTTGTCTCCTAAAATATTACATTCTCCTGTAATTTTACATAATGGACAAAAATTGATTAATCCAGCAATTAAGGGGATAGCTCCTAAATAGAACCATGGATTATCGTTCATAACTCCATAACCAATTAAAGCAGTTCCCAATACAACTCTAAATGGTCTACAAATTTTTCTTATTTTCTCTACATTCATAATGTTTCCTTATATTAATTTTTATCTGTAATTATATCTAAAGAGTTGCCAAAGTCAATGAAAATAGTACATTTACATCTCTCTTTTCTAAAATTTCTTTAGCCTCTTTTAAAGTAGTTCCTGTTGTGATAATATCATCTACTATAATAGCATCTATATTAGACAACCCTTTATAGCAAAACTTTCTTGGATTTTCCAAGCGATACTGTAAACTTTTTCCAGAGTAGTTAACAAGATTTTCAGCCAAAAGAGAAGCATGTAATACTTTTGCTCCTTTTTGTTTCATAGCAGAAGTTAAAAGCGATACATGGCTATAACCACTCTTTACATTTTCATCAATACCTATAACATAAATTTCTCTAGGGTCATGAAGTAAAAAACTTTTCATAAATGGCTTAAATGTAAATGATGCTAAAGCTTTATAGATTTTAAAACCTTGTGGAGTGTGTTTAGTTAAGAGTAAATCTTCGATATTTTTATATTTAAAAAAACTATAAACCTCCATAGAACCAACCATACGTTTAGTTACAGAGGGTTGGAGAATCTTTTTTTGACAAGATTTACAAAAAGTGTGCCAACTCAATTTGTGGCAACTTAAACAACGCATTTTTACAAGATATCTCTTATGACAATAGCATAATGAAGAACGATAAAATTCATAATAAAGATGCCTAAAGATGAAGCTCTTGATACAATCTTCTCTAACTTTGTTCTCTCTTTTCCATTAGTTCTAAAAGCTATCGTCGTGTGGATAACAGTTATTATTGTCATAATAGCAACTAAAAGTAGTTTATGACGCAACGCATCAACAACTTTACTCTCTATCTCAAAATTAAAAATAGTATCAATCATACCATTTTCAGTAATCATCCATATCCCTGTGGAGACTAAAAGTATTAAAACCACAATCTCAAAATAGCCAAAGATAGGCCCAATTCTAGGATATACAGCATCTTGATTCTCCTTGCCTCTTAACGAGATACCTAAAACAAACATAAATACAGAGCCACCAATCCATGATATGGCAGCTATTAAATGTAGATGTATACTTAAACCCAAACTAACCCCTTTTTTGAACTTAGATATTATACTAAATATTAGAGGTTTAATATTTAATTTTGTAGAATAGGTATAAATATTTATTATAATAACCTTTGTTATGATAATATGGGTTGTTATAACTTATATTGGCTTAATTGAAGAGATACTTTTTTTAGGTATATTTTCAATAGTAAATTACTCAAAGGGAAAAAGTAATGAACAAACATGATAAGATAGCTACTAGACTCTCTATTATTTTAACTAAACTAAACAATGGTGAAAAGTTAGAAGTTAACCAATTAGCCAAAGAGTTTGGAGTAACACCAAGAACAATTCAACGAGATTTAAATAAACGTTTTGCCGATATTCCCATTAAAAAAGAGAATAAATACTACTTTTTAGAGTCTAACTTTTTGGGAAAATTAAATTTTAATGATATTAAAACTTTTGCGATTATGAGTGGAATCAAAGAGTTGTTTCCTACTTTTTCTAATGATTTTTTACGTTCTATTTTAGAAAAAAACTCTACTAATCCTTTTTTGATTAAAGGGCATAACTATGAGAAGATAGAACATAAAGCAAAAGAGTTTATAGCCATAGAGAGTGCTATTAAAAATCATTCCATTATTGAATTAGTTTATCGTGATAAAAAACGAATAATACACCCCTATAAATTTGCCAATGTTAAAGGTATTTGGTACTTAATTGCATTACAAGATGAGGTTATCAAAACTTTTACCTTTACAAAAATTTTCTCTTTACGCATTACCAATGAGTCTTTTAAAATAGATGAAGAGATGTTAAAAAAGATTGAAAATGAAGATAGCCTATGGTTCTCCAATGAAAAAATAGAGGTAACTTTAAAAGTAAATTCTAAAATAGCAGAATATTTCAAAAGACGTAATATTGTTCAATATCAAAAAATTTTAGAAGAGTTTGATGATGGGGGCTTGTTGGTTTCAATGAAGATGACCTTTGAAGAGGAGATTTTACAAATAGTACGCTACTGGATACCAAATATTAGGATTGTATCTCCTATATATTTGCAAGAGAAACTAGAAGAATCTTTAAAGGATTACTTAATATAAGGTTATATATTTTTAACTGTTTTTATTAATTATTTTTTATAGCTATTATTGATACTTTTTTCATTTTATTACTATTTTAAGAGTACTTTTTCTTTTCTGCGACACAACCTTTCGTGGATGTTTGATAAAATTAATTTATCTAAAAACATTAAAAGGTAAATTATGAAAATCATCAAAAGTACTATAGTAACATTGTTACTCCTTAACTCAACTGTTCATTCTGACCAAATAACTAATATTATAAAAATTAGTAAGTTCATTAAATCAAGTAAAGCATTTTCCTCTACTGAAATATCTAAATTTGCAAAAATTTTAGAAGAGAAAAAAGGTACTAAAAAATTAGGTCAAATTTTAGGAAAGATGAATCTAAAGAATGAAGTATTAGAAGATACTTTTATGAGATTAGCCATTCATCGAAATAAAATTAATAAGAGTGAAGCAAAAGAAATGTTCTTAAATCTTTCTGGGAGTAAAGGATTTAGGACAACCCTA
>CAMZNQ010000208.1 GCA_947313765.1 uncultured Sulfurovum sp. | reverse complement strand
TTATTTCCGATAATCGCTTTGGCTTTACCCATTACTTTACCCATGTCTTTCATTGAATTAGCTCCAATTTCTAAAATAATCTCTTTTAGACTCTTTTCTAGTTCGTCATCACTCATCTGCTCTGGTAGATACTCTTTAATTATCTCTAACTCTTCTAACTCTTTTTCTACCAAATCATTACGACCTGCATCTTTAAATTGAGCCATTGCATCTTCACGCTGTTTTGCATATTTAACCAAAATCTTTTCTACGTCACTATCTGTTACTTCTCGTCTCTCATTTACCTCTATATCTTTAACTGCTACTTGAATATTTCTTAGAGTATCTCTTTTTTGCTTATTTTTAGCTCTCATAGCATCTTTTATGTCTGATTTTATCTGTGCATTTATATTCATGGTCTATTTCTCCTATATTTTATGGAATTATACTATAATCATATAATGAAAATAATAACAATTGAGAATAAAAGATTTAATTTAAAAGATATAAAGCAACTATATCCTGCTGTTTTAGTTAGAACAGGCTATAAAAATGAGGTAGCAGAGATGAGTTTAGAGTGGATAGATATAGAAGCAAAAGGACGAGTTGAAATAGAGGGGTATGGACTCTTTATTCGTATAGGAGAAGAGGAGAAGCACTCTTTCCTATATAATAGTCGAGAAGAGTTAAATATGGCCATATCTGAACTTTCACTTCAACTTAATAGTTAATTTTAATATTATAGCACGATATAAGCAATATTAGTCTATGATACCCATATTAAATATGGAGACCCAATGAGTACCTTTCAATTTTTACTTTTTTTAATTTCAGCTGTCGTTTTTTATCTTTTTTTTAAACAACTATTTTCTAATTCCTACCCTAAGCGAGGTGTAGACTTTGAAGCCAATAATGAAAATGAACAGATAGGTGGGGTAACGGAGATGAATAAAACTTTTTCCACCCCAACTCTGAAACCTTCACGTATTGAGCAGTTAAATTCAATGGCAGATGATTCTATTGAAAAAGAGGATTTTTTAGAAGCAGATAAAGCACTCTCAAGTGCTTTAATATTGGAACCAGATAATGAAGAGATATTGCTAAAATATGGTTTTGTATTGATGAATTTAGATAGATTATCTGAAGCAAAAGAGAACTATCTTTATCTTATAGAATTAAATCCATCTCAAGATATAGCTCATGTACTTTTAGCAAATATATTACATAAGTTAGATGAGAATGAAAAATCTATAGAGCATCATAAGATAGCTATTGATTTAAATAGAGAATCTGCAATGCACCACTACAATTTTGCAAACACACTTTATGATATGGACAGAAGAGATGAAGCGTTAGATTTATATAGAGAAGCATTTAAACTAGATAATTCATTAGAAGAGGCTCAAAAGATGATTAAAGAGTTATCTTCTCCTAATAAATAATATTTCTATTTACTATGATTAATGAATATCTTGTTGTTTATATATTTTTAACTTTTATTATTTGGTTTATAATAGCTAGTTTTTATGCAAAAAGATACAGAGATTTTGTCTCTTCTTTTTTAAGTTCTGTAGATAATGTAATTCTTATTACTAATCTAAAAAGAGTTGTAGATATTAATGAAAAAGGTTTAAGCTTTTTTGGTGTATCGACTATTGCTGATTTTAATTCATCTTACTTCTCTGTAGCTTCTCTCTTTATTGAGGAAGAAGGCTGTTTTGGAAAGCATAGTTTAGGAAAAAACTGGTTAAAAAAAATAGAAAATAATAGAGATGATAGTATTAAAGTAAAGCTTCTAAATCAAGAGGATAAAGAGTTTTACTATTTTAATATTAAAGTAAGTAAAATATTATACTCTTCAGAATATTTAATTATATTTCATAATATAACTAAAATAGTAGGAGAACAAAATAGGGTAATAAGACTTGCTGAACATGATGCTTTGACAGGAATTTACAATAGAGT
This sequence comes from uncultured Sulfurovum sp., assembly GCA_947313765.1. GTDB lineage: Bacteria > Campylobacterota > Campylobacteria > Campylobacterales > Sulfurovaceae > UBA1140. The sequence goes on along the minus strand of CAMZNQ010000208.1, from coordinate 2,567 downwards.
AAAGCTTAATACTATCTTTCCAGATTTGATTTATAGTGCAAATAGCTATGATAAGTTTTTTTCAATAATACTTTTTGATATTGACCATTTTAAAAAAATTAATGATACCTATGGACATACTATTGGCGATAGTGTATTGAATGAGTTAACATATATGGTTAAAAATCTTTTACGAGAGAGTGATATGTTTGTACGATGGGGAGGAGAGGAGTTTATTATTATCTTGCCTATAACGACTATTTCTGATGCCTCTAAATTGGCTTCTCGCTTAAGAAAAAATATTGAAGAGCATCCGTTTTTGCATGTAGGAGAGATAACTTGTAGTTTTGGAGTTGCATCATTTAATGCTGGAGATACTCAAATGATATTGATAGAACGTGCAGATGAAGCTCTCTACCAAGCCAAGAATGGTGGTAGAAATCAAGTAGTAACAAAGTAGTCAATAGCATTTATATAGCTAAGATTATTTAACTTTTTATTTTGATATGCAATATCAAAAGCTGTTCCATGGTCAACAGAGCTTCTTTTGATAGGTAAATTGAGTGAAATATTAACTCCTTCATCAAAATAGAGTGCTTTGAGTGGAGCTAAACCTTGGTCATGATACATAGCAACAAAATAACGGTATCTTTTTCGTACATTTGGAGTAAAAGCTATATCTGGAACTAATGGTTGAGTGTATAGTTCTCTTTCTATTATCTCATGAGCTATTTTAGTAGCCTCTATAATATTTTTCTCTTCATCTCCTAAAACTCCATCATCTCCTGCATGAGGATTAAGACCTAATAGTGCAACTTTTTCATTATCTTTTAACTTTTCTCTGATTTCATTGTAAAAATTTATTAAAAAGGAGGAGAGTTTTTTTACATCTCTTACCTCTTGAGAAACCTTTCTTAGGGGAGTATGTTCTGTATATAAAGCTACATACATCTTTGGACAACCAAGCATCATAATGGCATCACTCATAAAAAAATCACGTAGAGCATCAGTATGCCCCTTATATTTTATATCTGAAAGTTCCCAAGCTTTTTTATGGATAGGTAGAGTCATTACCCCATCTACCTCTCTACTTTTAGCCAATTTAACAGCTTTTTTAAATGAAGCAAAGGAGTATCTTCCACTATCTTTTTTTACTTTTGATGGTTCTATCTTAAAATTAGGAGCAATATCTTCAACTGTTGTAAAATCTTTTGGAATAGAGATGTTTAAAAGTTTAGAAGCCTCTTCTAGCATCTCTCTATCAATACAATATATAGGTTCTATCATTTTTTTAATACTGTTATGATTTTCAAGTGCTAGTTGAATCCCTATACCATTAAGGTCACCAATGCTAATTGCTATCTTTTTCATCTTTTAATGAGAGCTTTTAAATCTAAAATAGCCTGTTCTAATCCTGTAAAAATTGAACGAGCAATAATGCTTTGACCAATATTTAGCTCTATTATTTCTGGTATCTTTGCAATTCTTTTAACATTTTCATAGTTCAATCCATGCCCTACAGCTACTCGTATATCTTGTCTATAGGCTTCACTGCTCATCGTTCTTATCTTAGTAAACTCCTCATCTAGTAGTATTAGTAACTCTTCTCTACTAAAATGTGAAAATTGCTCAATTTTATGGTGTGTATTTGATAGATTTGAATATAGTGTAGCATATAGATTTGCATATTTACCAGTATGAAGCTCTATCCACTCTACACCTAAATCTTTTGAAATATTAATATTTTCATCTGTCGGGTCAATAAATAGTGAAACTTGAATATCAGACTCTTGTAATTTATCAATTGCCTCTTTTAACTTAACTTGATTTGATATTAAATCAAGTCCACCCTCTGTTGTAATCTCTTCACGTTTTTCAGGAACAAGAGTAACTCGATGTGGTTTTACTCCACAAGCAATATCAATCATCTCTGGTGCAATTGAACACTCTAAATTTACAGGTATGGTGGCTATAGATAGAATATTTTTCACGTCTATATCTTGTATATGCCGTCTATCTTCTCTAAGATGTATGGTTATCTGGTCTGCACCTGCACGTTTTAAAATTGGTAATGCATCTAAAGGGTTTGGGTCATTAATCTCTCTAGCCTCTCTTAGCACAGCAATATGGTCAATATTTACTCCTAGCTTCATCTAAAACTCACTTTGAAGAGTTGTAAACTCCTCTTTTTTAATTAAATCTTTAATCCAAATCGTACCATCTCTTAGTTCATCTTCTCCAATAACAGCACAGTATCTAGCATTGACCTTGTCTGCTCCCTTTAGATGTGCTTTTAGTTTTTTTGGAATATACTCTACTGTTACTTTATCATTGGCTCTTTTTTTAGAAGCTAAAGGAAATAGAAGCTCAATAGACTCTTTATCCATTGCTCCAAAATAGTAACCTTCTCGTAGATTTTCAGGCATCTCTACTAGTTCCATTATTCGTTCAACTCCCAAAGCAAAACCAACAGCAGGGGTAGGTTTTCCATCTAAAAACTCTACTAGTTTATCATATCTACCACCACCTGCAATAGCAGATTGAGAACCGATATTATTACTTATAAACTCAAAAGCTGTTTTATTGTA
>CAMZNQ010000207.1 GCA_947313765.1 uncultured Sulfurovum sp. | reverse complement strand
ATACGAATCAACAGTTACATTTTTGAAGTTTTCAAACATCTCTTTTGATAATTTTAAACGCTCTTTAGCACTTAAATATGACGATTTTTTAAATGGATTTAGAAAAGTAGGGACAATAATAACGCTATCAATATTTAATTTTTTTAATGCCTCTTCAACTACCAATCTATGCCCAAAGTGTGGAGGGTCGAAACTACCACCAAAGAGTGCTACTCTTTCTAATCTCTCTTTATCCAAAAATAACCTCTATTTATGTAAGATATAAGCAATTTTAGCATAAGTAGCTGAACATATTAAAAATAAGGGAATAAAAAATGGCATTAAAAGTTGCAATTAATGGATTAGGAAGAATTGGTAGGTGTGTAGCAAGAATTGTAGCAGACAGAGATGATTTAGAGTTAGTAGCAGTTAATGCTAGTGGAGCTGAAAATATCATTGAGTATGGTTTAAAATATGATTCTGTTCATGGAACTAGAAAAGATGTCTCTGTAAAAGATGGTTTTGTAAATATTGGAGATACAAAAGCAAAGCTATTTGGAGAAAGAGACCCTGCTAAGATTGATTTTGTTGGTTGTGGTGCAGAGGTTGTATTGGAGTGTACAGGAGCGTTCTTAACAGAGGAGTCTGTTCAACCATACCTTGATAGTGGAATTAAAAAGATTGTTCTATCTGCACCTGCAAAAGATGATACAGCTACTTTTGTTATTGGAGCAAATGAAAATGAGTATGCAGGAGAAGCTGTTGTATCTAATGCTAGTTGTACTACAAATGGTTTAGCTCCTGTTGCAAAAGTTTTAGATGATGCTTTTGGAATTGAGTCTGGACTTATGACAACTATCCACAGCTATACAGGTTCTCAACCAATTCTAGATGGTAAACATAAAAAAGACCCAAGAAAAGGTAGAAGTGGTGCAACAAACTTAGTTCCAACAACAACAGGAGCTGCAAAGGCTATTGCAAAGGTTCTTCCTAACTTAAAGGGGAAACTAAACGGTCAAGCGATTCGTGTTCCTACTCCTGATGTATCTATGGTTGATTTGACTGTAAATCTAGCTAAAGAGGTAACTGTAGAAGAGGTTCAAGAGGCATTTAGAAAGGCTAGTGAGGGTTCTCATAGAGGTATTTTAGGTATTGATGATGAATATAGAGTATCACAAGATTTTGTAGGAGAAGAGCAGAGTACCGTTGTTGCAATGGATACTATTCAGGTTATTGGTGGAAATATGGTAAAGGTTCTATCTTGGTATGATAATGAGTGGGGTTACTCAGTACGTCTTGTAGATATGGCTGTTCACATTAGTAAAGGAGTATAAGTTGAATACAATTAAAGATTTAGATTTAACAGAAAAAACAGTATTTATTAGGTGTGATTTCAATGTTCCTAAAGATGATAATGGAAATATTACTGATGATAGAAGAATTAGAGGTTCATTAGCAACAATTCGTTACTGTTTAGAGCGTGATTGTAAAGTTGTTTTAGCCTCTCACTATGAGAGACCTACTCCAAATGTTTATGAAGATAGATACTCTTTAAAAGATGTAAAAATTCGACTAAGAAAACTACTAAAGATGGCTGATGAGATAACGATTGCTTCAGATGTTGTTGGAGATGAGACAATCCAAAAAGCAAAAGAGTTAAAATCGGGAGATATACTTCTTTTAGAAAATCTTAGATATGAAGCAGGTGAGACTAAGAATGATAAAGAAAAAAAAAAAAAACTAGCCTCTATGGTTGATATATATATAAATGATGCATTTGGAGCTTGTCATAGAGCAAAAGACACTATTGATGCAATGGCTAGACTCTTTGATAGAGAACATAGAGGAGCAGGTTTTCTTTTAACTAAAGAGGTAAACTATATACAAAAAACACTAGAGAATCCAATTCGTCCATTTGTTGCTGTTGTTGGTGGTTCTAAAGTTTCAGGAAAACTAGAAGCCCTTAGACAACTTCTTGATAAAGTAGATAAGTTAATCATTGGTGGAGGAATTGCATTTACATTTCTAAAAGCCC
>CAMZNQ010000206.1 GCA_947313765.1 uncultured Sulfurovum sp. | reverse complement strand
GGCAATCTATATTCTCTTTGGGTTACTCTTTGCAGGAGTTCTTCATGAACTTGTGCCAGAGAGTTTGGTTACTAAACATTTAGGCAATGAAAATATTTGGTCAGTTATAAAATCTACAATATTTGGTATTCCCTTACCTGTTTGCTCATGTGGAGTTATCCCTTTAGCAACTAGCATTAAAAAATCAGGTGCTTCTAAAGGTGCAACACTCTCTTTTCTTATCTCCACACCAATTACAGGTGTTGATTCAATCATGGCAACCTATGGTATTTTTGGTTGGATATTTACTCTCTACAGAGCAATTAGTTCAATGATTATTGCTATGGTTGCAGGTATTTTAACAAATATTTTTGATAAAAAAGAAGAGGATAAACCAAAATTCTCTTTCTCTCCAACCCCTCAAAAGAAGGAGGATAGTATTCAGAGTTGCTGTTCAACACAATCTTCATGTTGTTCAACTGGTAAAAAAGAGAGCTTCCTTAGACGTGTTTTTAACTACTCCTTTGGAACACTTTTAAAAGATATTGCAAAACCTCTCTTTTGGGGATTAATATTAGGTGCATTGATTACTATTTTAATTCCTAAAAATCTCTCATCAATTTTAATGGAGTATAGTTGGTTATCCTATCTTATTGTTGTTGCTATTGCTGTTCCTATGTATGTTTGTGCTACAGCTTCACTTCCTATTGCAGCAGGATTAATGCTTTCAGGTGTTTCAGCAGGCGCAGCATTTGTATTTTTAAGTGCAGGTCCTGCCACAAATACTGTAACCATAGGTGTTGTAAAAAAGATGTTAGGAGGTCGCTCTTTATATATCTATTTAGGAACTATTATTGTGGGAAGTATTATTTTTGGAGTAGCTTTGGATTATCTCTTTACAATTTCAGAGATAGACCCAAAAGCTTTGATTCACCTACATGAAGAGGCAGGTATTTTCACTCTATTTAGTACCATTGTTTTGTGGAGTTTTATTGGATGGTTCTTTTTTAAAGATTCTATCTTTTATAATCCGTTTAATTAATCTCTTCAATAACTTGAGAGATACTTTCAAAGGTACTATCCTCTCCACCTTTAAAAACTTGTTCTATTTGACCATCTTTTAAGAGCATAATGTAGGGGAGAATACCTCTCCACTTGTAAATATCTCGTAGATATACTAATATACTTTTTGCTTCATCTTGGTCTATAATAGGGTAGTACATATTGTGTTCTTGAATAAGTCTTTCTCCCTCCTCTTTACTCATAGGAGGGGTTGATTGAATAGCTATAACGGCTAATTTATCTATGTATTTATTTTGAATTCTATTTATCGTTGGCATCTCTTCAAAGCAGTAGTGACACTCTTTCCCAAAAAATTGTAATAAGATTATTTTATCTTTATATTTTGGGAAATAGAAACCTCTCGCATGTTCTCCTACTGTAAGGGTCTCTCCTTGAATGGTTTTTACGTCATGGTATTTAATATCTGGTATGTAGCTATTTGTCTCCATGGGAGCAGGTGTACTAATCTCCTCTATTTGATTAGTTTGTTCTCCTAATACATCATCTGTATATGATTGAGTATTAAAGCTATTTTCCTCTTCTATATAAGTAATGGATGGCTCTTTTGTTGCACAACCTAAATAGAGTAAGGATGATAGAAGTAGTGATGATACGATGAAATTTTTATTCATAAAATAGCCTTTAAAAAAATGTTTTTTAAAGTAGATTCTATCTGTTTTATATAAACAATTAGTAAATAATATATATTATTTAATCATTTTATGATTAATTTAAAATTACTTGTCACTAAAATATACTATGTTTAGATTAATTTTTTTTAATCTACTCTTTTTTATATTTTTCACTTTAAAAAATAAAAACTAAACAGTAACTAAGGTATAATTTCATAATTTATTTTAAGGATATAAGATATGAAATGGACACCAAGCTCTTGGAGAGATTTTACGATTAAGCAACAACCCACCTATGAAGATGAGAATGCACTTAAAGATGTAGAAGCTGAGCTTAGTTCATATCCACCACTTATTTTTGCAGGAGAAGCAAGAACACTTAAAGAGAAATTGGCTTCCGTTGGTAGAGGAGAGGCATTTTTACTTCAGGGTGGAGATTGTGCAGAGAGTTTTGTAAACTTTAATACACCAAATATTAAAAACTTTTTTAAATTGATGTTACAGATGAATATGGTCATGATGTATGCTACAGGTAAGCCTGTAGTAAAAGTAGGACGTATTGCTGGGCAGTTTGCAAAACCTAGAAGTTCAGACTTTGAAGAGATTGATGGAGTAAAACTTCCATCCTATAGAGGAGATATTATTAATAGTATAGAGTTTACTAAAGAGGCTCGTACTCCTAATCCTCACAATATGATTCGTGCATATAATCAAGCATCTGCTACACAAAATCTTTTAAGAGCGTTCTCAAGAGGTGGTATGGCAGATTTAAACAAGGTTCATCATTGGAATTTAGAGTTTATTAAAGACAATGAATTGGGTAAAAAATATGAAGAGTTGAGTGATAAGATAGATAAAGCTGTTAAGTTTATGTCTGCTTGTGGGTTATCTAGCGATAAAGTTCCTCAACTTCATCAGACTACTATGTTTACCTCTCATGAAGCATTACTACTTAATTATGAAGAGGCTTTAACTAAAAAAGATTCTGAAGGAGACCAAAGATACTATGACTGTTCTGCACATATGTTGTGGATTGGTGATAGAACTAGAGATTTAACAGAAGCTCACATTGAATACTTTAGAGGAATAGCAAATCCTATTGGTTGTAAAGTTGGCCCAACTATGGGAGAAGATGAATTAATTGAGCTTATTGATGTTTTAAATCCTGAAAATGAGAGGGTAGATTAAAGCTTATTGTTCGTATGGGGGCTACTAAAATTGATGAGTGCGTCCCTAAACTCTTAAAGAGAGTAAGAGAGGAGGGG
>CAMZNQ010000205.1 GCA_947313765.1 uncultured Sulfurovum sp. | reverse complement strand
ATGGAACTAAGTGTTCCTGCTGTTAACATTAAAGAGCAGAGAACTCCTCTTGGGGTATTTGGAAAGATAGATAGAAGCTTTGTAGCTAAACGTTTGTGAAGTTGTGATTTTTCAGTAGCAATGGCAAGTAAAAATCCACCTATAAAGAGAAAAATTGTTGTTTTTGAGTAGTTAGTTACAACATCCTTAGAGTCCACTAATCCAAAAATAGGAAATAGTATAATGGGAAGCATAGAGACAACTCCCATGTGCAATCCATTATTTGTCCAAAGTGTTACTAAAAAAGCAATAACTCCAATAAGCCTTGACTGTATATCTGAAAAGGTTGTTAAAGCCAAAAGATAAAAACCTATACCAATGGCTACTGCGATAATGATTAAACTATATGATTCAATAAAAGATTTTAACTTACTCACTATTTTTCCTAATAAATTTTAATGGAAAATAATAGCATAAAAAGTTAAAAAGTTATAGCTATTAAGCTATATAATATAGTTATAAAGTTTTGTTTTTAAATTAGAAAACATATGACTAAGCTTGAACTCTCTACTTTCTAATCTCAATCTCTGTACCTAATCCAACCATACTCCAAATGGTATCCATTCCTTTTTTTGTAACAGCAATACACCCCTCTGTCCAATCGTGAGATAGGGTATAGTCATCTCCATGTCCATCCCAATTCCATTTTGGTTGTGAGTGAATGGTAATTCCTCCTCCTGCTGAAAAACCTAATTTTTTTGAACGTTTAATATCCTCTTGATGTGGATAATCCAATAGAAGTTCTCTATAGTAGACTTTATCTGGGCGTTTATCTATTATCTGATATGTTCCCTCTGGAGTTTTATAATCACCTTGTTTAAGCTTTGTTCCTATACTATTTTTCCCCAATGAGATTCTATGACGACTTAAGATATTTTTATCTTTGTCAAATAGAACCAATGCTCGATTTGATTTTACAACCACTATCTTTGTAGCTACTCCTCTATTAATTAGCTCATCATTTTCTCTACATTGAAAAATATCATCCATAATAGGTTCTTCCATAACAATAGGCTCTTCTATTATCTCTTCAATTTTTGCTGGTGTTGGGGTTGGGATTTTTACAATAGTTTTATTTTCGTCTTTTTTAGGAGGTACTATTTCAACCTCTTTTTTCTTTTGGCTACATCCTATAAAAATAAGAGCTAATAATATATATATCTTAAATTTCATTGAACCTCTTTTACCAAAATTTTATATATAATAAATCCAAAAAAGAGTGTAATAAAAATAGAAAAATAGATTGGTATGCTTTTTGTAATTACAAATGTAACAATTAAGATAGAGAATAGGGTTGGAACTTCATTGTAGGCTCTAAAAAATTGACCATTTCTCCTACAACCATCAGACTCTAATATCTTCCTAAAATACTCTAGTGAAAATGAATATATAATCATTAAAATAAGAAAGAAAAGTTTAGCTAACATCCAATCTTGATTTAAAAGTGAGGGGTTAATATAGATTAATGCTCCTCCTGAGATGATTGTTGCCAACATTGCAGGAAAGCCAATAGCTTTATATATCATATACTCTTGTCGTTTGACCACATCTGTAAAATCTCTTTTATCTTTATGCTCTTGATGATATACAAATAGTCTTGGCATATAAAAGAGCATTGCCATCCATGAGAGTACAGCCATAATATGAAATGCTAAAATTTCTAAATAGTAATTTTCCAATCTTAATCCTTTTTTTTAGTAGTAGAATAATATCTCTTTTTTAATCCAAAATCAACAATTTCATATTTATTCTTATATAATTTTACACCGTAAACAACAATATTGTAATAACTACCTAATATAAAAGAGTCTTCTCCTCCATAGATAATAATTTTCTCTTTAGATATTGAATCTTCAACCTCTACTACTTTTTTATCTTTAAATACAACCTTTACATTCTCTAATAGTATGGGAAAGGAGCAGTTTTTATTTAAAATATCTCTAATATATCCTTTAGATATAGATTGCTCTAAATTTGCAAATGGCTTATTGGTTGAGAAAGAGGCAACAATAGGTAGATGGTCAGAGTATCCTTTTCCCTTATGTCTACCCTTTTTATAGACCCAACGAAAAATATACCCTTTTTTATGGAAAAGATAACTCTTTTTAAATACATAAAAAGAGTTAATTATATAATCTATACCTTTACCATCAAACATTGTATATGGAAGAAGTATGGCATCTAACCCTTGTTTATCTCCATAAAAATTATGACTCCAACGTCTATAGTTTGGTAAATCTAACCATAAATTATAGTGTTCAAAAGAGTTTTTACCAATAGAATAGGGTCGAATAAATATACCATCTCTATTGATAGTTTTTAAAATATGATTTATTCCTGTAAAAGGTACTTTTAGATACTCATCATAGTTAGAGTTAAAATCTCCAAGCAGAATATACTCACTCCCTTTAGATAACTCCTGCAATCTTCTCCTTAACGCTTTAGCTGATATAATCCTTTTTCTCTCTTTTGATGCTTTAGATTTCCAATGATTTACATAAACAAATAGAGGATTATTATTTATAATAATTTTTACCTCTAAAATATTTCTATATCCCAATTTTCTATTAACAACAATCTCTTTTTTAGATTGAATAGGAATTTTAGATAGTATTGCTACTTGAATGGCTGAATCTTTTTTATGAGTTATGGCTAAATATTTATAGGTACAACCAACTTTACGCAGTGAAGTTTGTAACTGTTTTAAAACATTTTTATTCTCTATCTCTTGAAGTCCAATAATATCTGCATCTATGTCACAAATTACCTCAGATATATTTAGTAGTTTTTTAGCTAATTTATCTCTACTCCAACCATGTTTATTTGGGATATACTCTTTATACTCTGAACCATTATAGTTCATATCAAAAAGATTCTCTACATTATAGGAGGCAACTTTAAAATCAAAAGATAATAGTAGAGCAGGAAAAAATAGGAGTAGAAGAAGAGTAGTCGGACTTAACCGACTATTAGAGCTATTTAAACATCTTTCCAAGCATATCCATAGCACCTTGTGTACCACCAACTTGTTCAAGCATACTATCAAGTATAGACCCTTCTCCTGAAGTTGCTTTATCAACAATATCTGGAAGAACATCAGATAATGCACCCTTTGCACTATCTTCACTCAATCCTAGAGATGATGCAAATTCAGATATCTTATCTCCACCAAATAAATCGGTAATAGAATCCATTGAAATTGGTTGATTTTCTCCATTTCCAAACCATGAACAAATAATATCTCCCAAACCATTTTCAGAGA
>CAMZNQ010000204.1 GCA_947313765.1 uncultured Sulfurovum sp. | reverse complement strand
TTTCCAGTTTTTCATGAAATTATATCACAAAAGAGAAAGCAAACTTTTTAATAATTTATTATAAAATATTAAATAACAAAAAAAAGGAAAAAATATGAGCAGTGTATATATCAAAAAATTGATAATCTACTAGATAATTTTTTAAATACAATAAAACGTTTCCCCTTAGCCAGTTTTTCAGCATTTTTACTAACAATAATAATACTTATTTTAATCGACTATACAAACTACGAGAACCCTAATGCCATTATTGCCTCCAAGGTTGCATTTGTAGCTACTTTGGGAATATTACTCTTTCCTGCACTACAACTTTTGGGATATTCTATTATCTTTCCTCTATTGGGCATAGGTTTACTTGGTGCTTACTACTATCTTCTACCTCATAATATTTATGATATAGATTTTAATACTATTGTAAGACATTATCTTTTAACTATTACTCTATTCTTTATGATTATATGGTCACCATTTATCTTTAGAAAAAGTGACAATGCCACATTTTGGCAATATGCCCAATCTATTATATTTGGACTTATAACAGCCATTTTCTTCTCATTTATTATTTATGGTGGTTTGTCTATTGCCCTTTATGCTCTTGAGAAGCTATTTGTTTTAGATATTCACTATATTCGTTATGCACAATTAGCAATCATTGTATTTGGTATTTTTGGAATAAACTTTTTTCTCTCTCAAATTCCAAAATATCCACTCTTTATGCAGATACGTCCATACTCTAATATCAAAAGAATCTTCTCAAAAAACATCTTAGCACCTATTGCCTTAGTCTACTTCATTATTTTGTATTCCTATACAGCTAAAATTTTACTAAATATGGAGTGGCCAACAGGGATTCTATCTTGGATTATTGTCTCTTTCTCATTTGTTGCTATTGTTAGTTTTCTATTTTTAAGCCCTTATTTTAAAAAATCAACCATACCACAACGTCTCATTTGGTTAGCTATCTTTCTACAAACAATAATGCTAGGTGTAGCACTTTGGATGCGTGTTGAAGAGTATGGTATTACTTATAACCGTTATCTCCTTGCTATCTTTGGAGTTTGGTTGCTATTGATGTCACTATATTTTATGCTTTTTGGAAAAGCACAACAGAAATGGATATTCTTTTTTGCTTCACTATTTATATTTATTTCACAATTTGGAGGAGAATATTCAGCCTCATCTGTAAGTAAAAAGAGTCAAACTCAACGTTTAATTAAATTTATTAATGAAGTAAAAGAAGATTCTAAAGAGATTGATATGAAGATAAAATATCAGATTTCAGACTCTATCCAATATATTAGCATACACTATGGAATTGATACATTTAAAGAGATTATTCCTGATATTTTAAAAAAATATAAAATAGCCAAAGATAAAAAGGGTAAAAGAGTCAACCCTAACTACATTTATGGATTTGCCCCTTTTGCAACTAAGGAGTTAGGTTTTGAATTTATCAATAGATGGGATTGGCTAAACTATCAACGTAATGGTATGAAAATAAATCTAAAAAATTACCATTTCTATACAAATATCTCTAAACAAATTATTGATATTAAAGGGTATGATTACCTCCTAAATTACAAGTATAGTAACTATCTATACAGAAACCCTATATTAAAACTAAAAAGAGAGTTAGAAAAAAGTAAAGATTTGAATTTAAGTATAACTTTTTCCAACAATCAACTACAAATAAAACATGACTCTAATATTAGTAGTAACTTTGATTTAAATGAATTTGGTAAAAAACTACTTGAAGAGAATAGTTTAAGAAACAATAAACTAGATAAAACCCCTATCTATGAGGGAGAAGATAAAAACTTAAGAGTTAAAATATTTTTTCAAAAATTAAATATTATAGGAG
>CAMZNQ010000203.1 GCA_947313765.1 uncultured Sulfurovum sp. | reverse complement strand
AAAGATGGTCAACACTATATCTTAAATCTCATAGACACCCCAGGGCATGTTGATTTCTCTTATGAGGTAAGTCGTTCTTTAGCTTCAAGTGAGGGTGCATTGCTTATTATTGATGCTGCACAAGGTGTTGAGGCACAGACCATTGCAAATGTATATATTGCTATGGATAATGATTTAGAGCTATTACCTGTTGTAAACAAGATAGATTTACCTGCTGCTGACCCCTATAAAGTCTTGACTGAAGTTGAAGAGGCTATAGGTTTAGATTGTACAGAACACTCTTTAGTATCTGCAAAAACTGGATTGGGTGTTCCTGAACTAATTGAGGCTATTGTAGAGAGAGTTCCTGCCCCATCAGGAGATGAAGAAGCTCCTTGTAAAGCTCTAATATATGACTCTTGGTTTGATAACTATCTAGGTGCTTTAGCTCTGGTTCGTGTCTATGATGGCTATATTGAAAAGGGTAAAAAAATTAAGATTATGAGTACCAAAGAGGAGTATCAAGTTTTAGATTTAATGTATCCAAATCCTATCGCTCCAATTAAGACTAATAAGATTAAAACAGGTGAAATTGGTATTGTAGTTACAGGTCTTAAAACAGTTGATGGGCTTCAAGTAGGAGATACAGTAACAGATTTAGTTAATCCTACAACTGATATTATTGATGGTTTTGAACCTGCTAAACCGTTTGTATTTGCAGGAATATATCCAATAGAGACTGATAAGTTTGAAGATTTAAGAGATGCTCTTAATAAACTAAAACTTAATGATAGTTCAATCTCTTTTGAACCTGAATCTTCATTGGCTTTGGGTTCAGGATTTAGAACAGGTTTTCTTGGAATGTTGCATATGGAAGTGATTAAAGAGCGTTTAGAGAGAGAGTTTAACCTTGAACTAATCGCATCTGCTCCAACTGTTGTATATGAAGTTCTAAAAACAGATGGAACAAGAGTTGAGATACAAAATCCATTTGAACTTCCTGAAGCTCAAAAGATAGATACCATATTTGAACCATATATTAAAGCCACTATATTAGTTCCAAATGACTATTTGGGTAATGTCATTAAGCTATTAAACGATAGACGTGGTATTCAAGTTAAGATGGATTACATTAATCCAGAGCGTGTACTTTTAGAGTATGATATCCCTATGAACGAGATTGTTTTAGACTTCTATGATAGGCTAAAGAGTACTACAAAAGGTTATGCAAGTTTTGACTATGAACCAATAGAGTTTAGAGTAGGAGACTTAGTTAAACTAGACATAAAAGTAGCAGGAGAGGTTGTTGATGCTCTATCCATCATCGTCCCAAGAGCTAGTGCAAGAACTAAAGGGTTGGCATTTGTTAAGAGTCTAAAAGAGCTTATCCCTAGACAACTGTTTGAAGTGGCAATTCAAGCTAGTATTGGTAATGATATTATTGCAAGAACAAATGTTAAATCTACAGGTAAAAATGTAACAGCTAAATGTTATGGTGGAGATATTACTCGTAAACGTAAACTTCTTGACAAACAAAAAGCAGGTAAAAAACGTATGAAAGCTATTGGTAGCGTTAATGTCCCACAAGAGGCATTTATGGCTGTTTTAAAGTTGGACTCTTAGAAGCCATGCATCAAGTCAGCCTTTCAGAGTTTCAAGATGCCGTTAAAACATTAGACCTTATCTCATTACTTACCAAAGAGGATGTGCGTAAAAAATACCTCAAACTCTCACGCCTCTACCACCCCGACATGGAGGGTGGCTCTACTGAAAAGTTCCAAGAAATCCGTAAAGCCTATGAGGTTTTAGTTGAGTATATGGACAATTTTCGCTTTGTCTTCTCTGATGAAGAGTTTAAACAGCAGAACCCTATTTTAGTGAGTGGAGAGCAGAGTATTTTGAGTGAGAAGTAATGTTAAAGCTTACCTTCTTAAGATGTAAGAAAGAATCTCTCATAATAAAAAATATAAAATCATTACAAAAAGTTGATTTTTGATTAATATCATATTTTTTTATATATAAAACTATGAAAATTATTTTTTTTATTATTTTTTTTTTAAATTTAGATACTATTTAATATTTAAGGAATAGGGTATTAAATGGTGAAAAACATGGATAAGAAAAAACCACTAATAGAGATTTTAAAAAATAAAATAAATTTAAAGAATCATACGAAAAAATGGGATAAACTAAAAAAGATACTCCCTAAAGATTTTACACTCTTACACATAGAAGAGCTTACTTTTGAAGATGATTCTCCACGAAAAGAGGCTCTTGAAAATGTCATTTCTTCACTTAGAATAGATGGTATCAACTTTGTTTACTTGCTTTTAGGTAACGAAAGTGCTGTCTCTTTTTACTTTGGTATTGTAAAAGACAAGAACCATACCAAAGAACTTGAACTTGATGTGGATGATATTGGGCGATACATACTCAAAGCTAATATAGAAGGAAACTTTAGAGGTAGTGAAATTGTTGAGCAAAAACCCAAAGAGAAAGACAGCATTATTCAAAACATACGAAATATGAAACGTTTCGCTCGAATTGATGGTGTGCCAAGTGTCAATGTTGATAGTGAAGATTTTCAAGGGGTTGATAGACTTGTTGACATTATGATGGGTGATGAGTTTGGACTTATGGTATTGGCTG
>CAMZNQ010000202.1 GCA_947313765.1 uncultured Sulfurovum sp. | reverse complement strand
TTTTTTCTTCATAATATAGACCATTTTTCTCCTCTAAATCCTCTTTTATCTTTTCAAACTTCTCTACTTCACTCTGCATCAACGCTTTTAATCTATTGGCTACTGATTTGTAGAAATCTGCTACTACCATCTCTCCATTTTCATAATGGGGCAAAACATTTACCATCTCTGCCCCTTTTGCATCACGCATGAGAGCTGTAATGTGTTGAAAACCATTGTTAGAGCCATCAATGGCGATGGGAATAGAGGTTTTAAAACCATCTGGGTTTTCACTATAACGTGCATACTCAAAAGACCATGCCAAAAACTTAAAGGGGTCTCCTGCTCTTTTCCAAAAATCCTCTTTACGGTAATCTTTTACTGAAGCGATTATCTTCTCTTTATGCTCCTCTACCCATGCCACACGCCTATCAAACGGCTCTTTATCTACCTCTCCATAACAGTTTGCTCCATGAATAAAAAACCACTCTAACCCCTCTTTGCTTAATTCTCTCTCTTCACTAAAAAGAAGTAATGATTTTGCTAAATCTCCTGCTTGTGGATTGAGCAGTGTCTGTTGAGGGTAGAGTCGTCCTCTAAAGTCCATTCTCCATACAAAGTAGAACTTATCAAATGCCAACATCTCTTTGGCAATGTTGGTTATGGTATCAAATCCTTGTTTATATTTGGCTATCTCATAATATATGTTACTTTGGAGTTTAAAATGCTCTCTATCTGCCTCTTTGCTTATCGCTTTTATGGCACTATCTATCCTCTTTTTATCACTACTATTTAACTCTTTCGCTTTGCTCAACTTAATAAATTTACTCTTTTTGAAGTGCCTATATATCTCTTTTTTCTCACTTTTAATTAAATCTAAAGAGAGAATTTCACGCAATATCCGATAGTAAGCAAAATCTACCCTATTTTTTTTGCTCAAATAGTTAATATCACCATGATAATCTAGCAGTACCTTTAACATAGGTTCATGGATTTTAAAGGCACTCTTTTGAAGATGATTAACAGCGTTCAGTACCTCTTGGGGTATCTTTTTACCTACCAATGCTCTTCTATCTTTAGAGCTAGAGGCTTTGATGAGAGAGAGATTAAAACGGCTATCTTCTAAGTTATCTTGCAGAAAACCACCTCCATGCATCTCACGCCAATCTAAAGGTTCAATAACCATAGGCTTGTAGGTCATAGAGGCACTGTAAGCAATGGACTTATCTTCACTGTTCATCTCTTTCAAAAACTCTTTGGTTAGTTTTAGATAGTTAAAATTTCCCTCAGCATTAGGTTTACTATACTCTCCTAAGATACTACTCTCTAGTGCAAAGTCAAGCATCTTTTGCCCTACTTCAAACTCTATGAGTTTATGCCATAAATATTTATTAAGCCCCTTTATCTCCTCAAAACTCTCCGAAAAGTAGAGATTATAGTGCTTTTGCATCTCTTCTTTCTCATAATCAGCAGACAAAAACCTCCATGCAATACGCTCATGAAACTTCTCTCCTAACTTTGCACCAAAACTTTGACGTGTGTTACTTGTATTTTCCACATCGGCATTATCTAAAACTTGTAGAGTAAGTAGCTCTTGGGTCAACATATAGGCTATCTCTTTAGAGTCAATGGCATGGATAGCTAAAGCAACACGTTGAGGCATCTCTCTAAAGTATTGTTGAGACTTCTTTTCTTCCCCTAAAGTCGCATAAATATCACCATCAATAGCAACTCTATCTTGTAGATACTCAACCACTCTCTTCAAGCTTTTCTTCAAACTTTGGCTATCTTGCTCGTTAAATTTTACCTTTTTCTCACAAAGCATTACCACTGCTTCATCTAGTGTAATATCTTTCAACAAATAAGATGATAATGGTTCTGCTAAAAAATCTTCACTATTTTTATAGGTGCTATTTAACTCTTTTTGAAAAAATGACTCATCTTCTTGAATGAGTTTAGATACTATCTGTCTAAAATACTCTTTTTTAAAAGCCTCTATCTCTTCAATGAGTTTCTGAACATACTTAACCAACCCTTTGGCTTTTGCATACTCTTTAACATTTTTACCTGCACTACTACTTTGTAGTAACGCTATACGCTCTTTTAAAAGCTCATAAGAGGAGCGTTGTAGCTCTTTTTGTTTGGTGATTAAATCCATTTTTCATCTACCCCAATTTTTCTTTAATAATTATCATTAATTTATTTT
>CAMZNQ010000201.1 GCA_947313765.1 uncultured Sulfurovum sp. | reverse complement strand
TTCATCAACATATAACTTGTTGATTATATCATTATTATCATTAAAGGTTAATTGATTTATCCCATAATTTAAAATACCTTTTATCTGATTGCTACCATCTAACCTAACAAATATACTATCTAACTCTGTAGCAGTGATTGAGCTAGTTTCTAATTTTTCATCAAAATCTTGCTTTAAATTAGATAATTCATTATTAGATACAAATCCTTCAAGCCCTCTATTAGAAAATGCTACATCTATTTTCTCTATCAAGAGATTTAAGAATCTCTTTAATACTATCTCATTGCCTACATCATTTGGTACTTGAATAAATGTATTTCTTCTCATTAAGGTTTACCTCTATCTTTTACATTATAGCTAATCTCTTTAAATATACCTTTACCTGTTATTTCAAATTGTAAACCGTAATGTTTAAATCTACCATCTAATTTGATATTTACTTCAACTTCATCTAAAGGTAATTGTCCCTCATAAACTATATGTGAAGTCTTTTTATTATAAGAGATTACTTTAAATTTAAAATCTCCGTTATAACTAAGGTATATATCTTTAGCAGCTTTATAGTTGCTTAATTGACCGTGAGTAAATATAGGAGATAAATAATGTAATTCTAATTCTTCACCATCAAATAATTTATATAATACTCCACCATTAGCTAAGTAGACTTCATCTTTATATATACCTAAATAGCCTTTATCAATTTCTAATTCTCTAAATACTAATCCGTATCTATTATCTATTATAAATAACTTAGATTTAGTAGCTAGTATATACATACTATTATAACCTACAGCATTTATAATATTCTCAAATTTTAAATAACCTAATCTTTCCTTAGTTATTATAGATATGGCTCCACCTGTTGAGGTACATATTCCATCAGTAGAAGCCCATAATAATATGCCATCAACTGTTACTATAGAATTATGTTCTATACAACCTTGGTTATCATCTAATATATGTAAAGATAATACATTTTCATTATTACCAACTAATATATAAGTGGTATATCTAGTAAATACTAATAATCCGTTCTGAGTAACACCAAATCCTGTAATAACATTATTGAGTTTTATAGAATTAGTAGGTACCCATTCATCAATAGCAAATGCATTACAGTATCTAATCTCATTCTCAATTGCTATAAATAACATACCATTTGATTGAGTAAGATATTTACCACCTACTGGAGGCATGTAATTATTAAAAGAGTCTAAGATAGTATTATTAATAATATCATTATCTGCGTTATTATCTATATAAATACTAGTATTCTCTATTTCATCTACTAACACATAATTATTTAAACTACCACCTATTCTATAAATTCTAGTTTTATGTCCTGGATTAATAGTTAATCCTGTTAATAGTATCTGTTTACCAGTTGCATCTTCTTCAGTTTCAGCATTATTATTATAAATACTATCTTTAATATCATTAGTATCTATTAAACATCTAGCTTTCTGTAAGATATTTACATGTAATGTTAACCTAGAATCTTCAGGCTCTACATTTAAATATAAGTTATAAGTATTATTATCATAATAGAAATATAAACCATCATCATCTTCATGGAAAGGACCAAGATTACCAAGAGCTATTAGTTTATCTCTCCAACTAGTATCATTTGCATCTTCTAATTCATAATAAGAATAAAAGAATCTAGGGTTAAGTAAACCAAAGAATAATAACTCTGTAATATCTTGACTAAAACCTGATTTAAGTGCAGCTTCAACTTTCATATATAATGATTTATAAGTATATGGAG
>CAMZNQ010000200.1 GCA_947313765.1 uncultured Sulfurovum sp. | reverse complement strand
GTGAGATGGGCTATGACCAAAAAGAGCCAATGAGACAATTTTTTAATGAAATTGGTGTAGAATATTATAAATTTTACAAAGACTTGGCTGGGTTTGATAGAGGGTTTTTTATTGAGTTTGAAATGGAGAATAAAAATGGGTAAGAATTTAGAAGAGATAATTTTAGAGCATACAAAAAGTTTTAGAACAGATAGGTTAACAATGTCTTTTGGAGAAATTATGAATATGTATAAAGAAGGAGAAATTCAAATTAATCCTGATTTTCAAAGGTCTTTTAGATGGGATAAAGAAAAGCAAACAAACCTTATTGAATCTATACTTTTAGGTATACCTATTCCTCCTATTTTTGTTTTTGAGAATCAAGAAGGGGTTTGGGAACTTGTTGATGGATTACAAAGAATTTCTACGGTATTGTCTTTTTTTGGAATTTTAGAGAATGTTACAGCTGATAAAAATAACCTTACACTGCTGGCAGGTAAAATTATACCTGAATTAGATAAAGTAACTATAAATATAATTAGTTTAAAATTAAAATTAATGCTTAAAAGAGCAACTTTAGGAGTAGAAATTCTTAATCGAAATGCTGATTCTGAAATGAAATATGAATTATTTAAGCGTTTAAATACAACTTCTGAAGGTTTAAGTGAACAAGAGATGCGAAATGCAATTTACTCTGGAAAATTTAATAGTTTCTTAAATAAATTAGCAGATAATGAAACTTTTGTCTCATTAATGAAGCCTAGTGATAAACAAAAAGAAACCATGTACTTGTCAGAGTTAGTATTAAGATATTTTGCTTTTAAAAATTCTATAGAGATGAAAGATGGGGTAAGAAGTCATTTAGATAATTATATGAATATTAATAGTGACATGAATAACTTTAATGAAGAGCAAGAAAAAAGTGAGTTTATTAAGATAATTTCATTTATAAACGAAAAGTTTGGAACAGATATTTTTAAAGCCAAAAATGGACATATTACAAAAAATATGTATGATACGTTGACTTATGTTTTACGAGAAAAGTTTGATATATATAAAGATAACCCTATTGATTTTCAAAAAAAGGTTGATGAGTTAAAGGAAGATAAAGCATATAAAGAGATAACAAATAAAAAAAGAGAAACGAGAACACAAGATAGAATTCTTAGAGCTTTAGAGATTTTTTAGATGAGTGATAATGAATTCCTTGAAAGTTTAGTTGAAGAACATATAGAATGGAGAATTCAAGAATTAGCATTAATTAAAAAGATATACTTAAAGTTAATAACAGAAGATGAAAAAAAGTTTTTTCTTCAATCTAGTGTTCCGACTATTTATTCTATTTGGGAAGGTTTTGTAAAAAGTATTTTAAAATCGTTATTAAAATTTTTAGATACAAAAAATATTCAACCTTCTAATATCAGCCAAGAATTATTAGTCTGGTCTCTATCTGAAAAGATAAAAAATTTAAAGCAGAGTGAAGATTTTAAGAAGCAGATGAAGCATTCTAAAATATTGTTAGAGGAATTAGATAAACAAGTTAAATTTTCAAAAATAAAAATTGATACAAAATCAAATTTAAATGATAGGGTTTTGAAAGAGTTGTGTGTAAATTTTGGAATTTTTGATATAGAAGAGTTTTTTTCTTGCAATGAACTTCAAGAATTATTTAAATTAGTAGATATTAGAAATAAAATAGCACATGGAGAAAAAAATTCAATAGTTATCGAAAATTTAGAGGATATTCAAAAATATATTGAATTAGTAACTAAGTTAATGGATAATTGGATTAATTTAATAGATGATTTTTTAAGAAATGTAAAATTTCAAAAGTAATAATTAAATAGAGGAAAAAGAAGATGACAAAAAAAATATTTAAAGTAATGACAATAGGATACATAGTTATGCTAGGGGCTGTTTTTGGTGCTACCATATATGCTGGAGCTGTAGTTGCTCCTACCATTTTTCACTCTGAAACCTTTTTTGGTGGAGAGATAATATCTAACTTTCAAGAGGGGCTACTTATGACCTCCAATTTTGATAAGTTAGGAACTTTTGTTACCATTGTAGTCTTTTTTGCACTATTTTACGAAGCTACTAAATGGAAGAGTTTTGAGAGTGATAGATGGACTCTTATTTCCCTATTTTTCTTTGCTAGTAGTGGTCTACTTTTTAGTGGGTTCTATATTCCAGATATTATATCTATGCAACTTCAAGGAGAGGTGGTAACGCAGAGTGAAAAGTTTAAAAATGTTCATTTTGCTAGTGAGTTAGATTTTAAACTATTTGCTTTTTCTGCATTATCACTTTTGATTTTAAATCTAAAGAAAGCTCTAAGATAGATGTTTATAGACTCAACAAAAGAGAAGATGGAGTTTGATGAGGAGAATCCACTTATAGAGATAAAACATCTTCAAAAGGTTTTTGGAGCTAAAGAGGTTTTAAAAGATGTAAATCTAATATTTCCAAAAGGCTCAACAACTGTTATTTTGGGGCTTTCAGGTGGAGGTAAATCGACCATTATCAAGCACATAGTAGGCTTAATGAAACCTACATCTGGAGAGATTCTTGTAGATGGTGTTAGGGTAGATAGTTGTAGTGAAAAGGAGCTTAGAGAGGTTCGTAAAAACATAGGTTATCTTTTTCAAGATGGAGCTATGTTTGATAGTATGAACATCTTTGACAATGTTGCTTTTCCCCTTCGTGAACATCGTAAAGATTTGTCTGAAAAAGAGATAGAGGCACTTGTTTTAAAGATGTTAAGCATGACAGGCTTAGATGCAAAAAGAGTTGCTAAACTAGCACCAAATGAGCTTAGTGGAGGAATGCGTAAGAGAGCAGGTTTGGCAAGGGCTATCATTATGGAGCCTAAAATCATACTCTATGATGAACCAACAAGTGGGCTTGACCCAATCACAAGTGATTTGATTACGCAACTCATTTTAAAGCTTCAAAAAGAGCTTGGGGTTACATCTGTTCTTATTACTCATGATATGAAAGAGAGCTTTAAATCTGCTGACTATTTAGCCTTTCTATTTGAGGGAGAGATTATTGAGTGGGCTACAAATGAGAAGTTCAATAATACAAAAAATCCATATGTGCAACAGCTTCTTAGTGGAAGTGGAAAAGGACCAATTCAATTTAGTGATTAAGATATGATAGATTTTTTAACATTTAAGAGTTTTATAACTCCATTTTTTTTAATAGTTTTTTACTATATCGGTGCAGTTATCATTCCCATATTTTCGTTTTTATTTATTTTATGGATTAGAGATAGATACTTTTTAGAGTTCTCTTTAAGAATAAAAAAGATCTTAAAAGATAAAATTTCTTTTGTTCAAAGAGTTGTTTTTATAGCTCTTTTTATATTTAGTTTTTTGGCTATGGAGATTTTTTGGCGTATGATATTTGAATTTATGATTGCATATTTTGATATGCATGATGCTCTAATGAGGTTAACTATAAGATGATTGAACACCCATTTGACCCAATCGTATTTAAAGATAGTAAAATATTGATTTTAGGCTCATTTCCATCTCTTAAATCATTTGAAAATAGTTTCTACTATGCTCATCCACGAAATCAATTTTGGAAGATACTATCTCAATTAACAGCTTATCCAATAAATAACCTTGACCAGAAGATGTGGCTATTAAAAGTTTCAAAGATAGCCCTTTGGGATATGGTAAAGAGTTGTGTGAGAGATGATTCACTAGATAGTTCACTTGAAGATATAGAGGTAAATAGTATAGCCCAATTTTTAGAAGAGAATCCGACCATAGAGAGCGTAGCCTTTACAGGCCGTTTGGCAGAGAGACTATTTAAGATGCATTTTGACCATTTAGAGATTGAGACAATATATCTACCCTCTCCATCTCCAGCTTATGCAAAGATGAGTTTTGAGAGAAAGTTAGAAAAATATAGAGAGTTACTGGAGATTTAATGGCAGTTTGGGCAATAGGCGATATTCAAGGGTGTTTTGATGCATTTCAAAAGATATTAAAAAAGATAGGTTTCAATCCTGAAAAAGATAAACTTTGGGTAGCAGGAGATTTAGTAAATCGTGGAGATAAGTCACTAGAGACACTTAACTATCTCTACTCCATACGAAATTCGGTAAAAGTTGTTTTAGGCAATCATGACATAGCACTCATATCTGCTTATGCAGGGATAAAAAAGCCAAATAGAACAATCCAACCCATTTTAGATGCACCAAATGCAAAAGAGCTTATAGATTGGTTACGACATCAACCATTTTTACATATTGACTATAGATTGGGTTATGTTATGGCTCATGCAGGTATCTCTCCTCAATTTGATTTGGGTATGGCAATTAGATATGCTTCAAGAATAGAGAGAAGATTGCAAGGGCATAACTACAAAGCATGGTTAAAACATATGAAGAAGATTAGTTCAAATAAGTTTAATTCAAAATCAAAATCTTTAGATATAGATAAATATATTTTAAATTCATTTATTAGTATGCGTTTTTGTGAGCAAGATGGAACATTAGATTTTAAACAGAAAGGCTCTGCTACTGTTACTAAAAATTTATATAAAAACTTACATCCATGGTTTGCTTGTCCATCTCGTAAAGATATTCCACTAAAGATACTATTTGGTCACTGGTCAACACTTGTTAATGGTACATCTTTTAAATATTATCATGATAGCAATGTATTGTGTTTAGATACAGGTTGTCTTTGGGGTAGAAGAATGACCATAGCAAGGATAGATACCCAAGAGCCTATGGTTGTACAGTTGGAGTGTAAAACTTAAGTTCTCCATCTTCGACAAGGGTAATTTTACCTTGACAAGCTAAAGAGGGTAGAGAGATATAGTTTTTATGTATCAATCCTTGATGAAAATGCCCCTCAATGATGATAGATTCTTTAGGATAGTGTGAGATTATGGTATCAAACTTTTTTTTATGGTTTTTAAACTCTTTACATATCTTTTTTGCTTTTAGTTTTTTCATACGATGGTCTATAATCTGTTTTTCAAAGGGTTTTAGAAGAGTAAGAGTTGTTTTATTTCTTAGTATGTTTGAGTATAGAGAGTATAGTGAACCTGTTGCGTATCTATCTCCATGCGATAGGTATATTTTATCTTCTCCCAATAGATACTCTACGGGTTGCTCTTTTCTACTATAGACTTTTATCTTTGGAAATATATCTTTTAAACAGAAGTCATGGTTTCCCTCTATATAGATTATCTCTAAATCTAAAGATAGTTTTTGAAGTAAATCTATGGCAGGTTTTGAAAATGTTTGGATATATTGATTATATCCAAAGAGTAGGTCAAATATATCTCCCATCAAGAAGAGTTGAGTAGGGTTTATATCTTTTTTTTCTATTTGTTGAAGTATCTTTAAAAAAGTATCTCCATGGTGTGGATAGTGGGAATCGGCTATAAAGATAGCACCATTAGCTATCTCTCTTGACACTGTTTACATAGTCCATATAGATTTATTTGTGATGATTTTATCTGAAAATCTTCTATGGTTAGACTATTTTTTGTTAAAGAGTCAATCTTTCTATCTTTAATCTCTCCACACTTTTGACAGATAAGGTGGATATGTTCCTCTTTCTCTATCTCATATTTTGATTTTACTCCATTTATGGGTACTTCTACAAGTACATTATGTTTCTGCATAATAATAATATTTTTATATATGGTAGCTAGTGAAAGAGTAGGGTATAGCCTTTTTACATCTTCATAAATCTCATCAATATTTAAATGTCCAGCTCTGTCAATGGATTTCAGTATGGAGGTTCTCTGTATAGTGGCTTTTAAATCATTATTTTTTAATAGTGATATGTAGTTTTTCATGATTTTGCCTTAATAAATATATATTTCTATTAATGGGAGATTTTATCTCCCACTTAAAATGAATCAATTATAGTTCATCAGCGTGTTTGTCAAGGTAGTTAGCTACACCTTCAGTCGTAGCTGTCATACCCTCATCGCCTTTTACCCAACCAGCAGGACAAACTTCGCCATGCTCATTTGTAAATAGCATTGTATCTACCATTCTAATCATCTCATCAATGTTTCTTCCTAATGGAAGGTCATTTACTACAGCATGTCTTACTGTACCATCAGCATCAATAAGGAATGAACCTCTAAGTGCAACTGCATCATCAAGAAGAACATCATAATCTCTTGCAATCTGTTTAGTAATATCTGCTACAAGAGGCATATCAACTCTACCAATTCCACCTTGATTTACTGCTGTTTCTCTCCATGCAAAGTGTGAAAATTGACTATCTACAGATACACCAATAATACTTACACCTCTTTCTCTAAAATCTTTTGCTCTTTTAGAGAATGCGATAATCTCTGAAGGACATACAAATGTAAAGTCTAGTGGGTAGAAAAATAGAACTGCACCTTTTTCTCCAAGGTTATCCATTAGGTTAAAATCTTCAACGATTTGACCATCTGCTAAAACTGCTGTTGCTGTAAAATCTGGGGCTTTATTTGTTACTATCATACTGTTTCCTTATTTAAATAATAATTTTTATTATAAAGGAAATAGTATCACAAAAGTTTTAAAATAAGATAAAATTACTCTTTTTTATCTATCTTTTTTTCTAGCTTCTCTTTCATAATTATTTTAATTGGCTCTTCACTATTTTTGCCGATATAATCGACACTAGCCTCTATTAACATGGGGACAATCTTTTTTAGATTTTTAGACTCTCCAATAGTTGAAGCATCAACTCTCCATAGCTCTTTACCTTGTGGTTTTTTTGATAGTATGGTTATATATCTATTGTAATATATACGTCTTTTTTGATATGTTGTATAGTGTGTATATCCAAACTCACTCCAAAATGGGCTATATCTATGATGATAAGAGTTTCCTACAGAGATAGCAAAGCCAACATCTGGTTGCCTATATCTCTCTACTCTCTCAAACTCTTTCTCTATTCCATAATCAAAATAGATAATCTCTTCTGCACTATTTAGATTTTCTACTTCTTTGTATCCTTTCTCTCGAAGTGATTGGTTAAGCTTTTCTACATTGTGTTGAAATTCTAAACCATTTGGGTCTGTATCTTTACCCAATGATTTAATAATATAGGTGGTTGGAGTAACTTTTAGATTTGGTGCTGTAATAGTGTTTATCTGAATGCTATACTTATCTATTATAGGGGAGCAACCCGTAAAAATAGAGATTATAGATACTATTAATAAGAGATTTTTTTTTTTTTTTTTTTAACTCCTTTTTAATATTTTACTATAACTTCTCTATTTTTTTATTAATTAAATTCTAAAAGTCCAAATCTCTTAATAAACTCATCATCTATATCTATTAATCCCCTTGCTTGAAGTGACTCTAGTACCTCTTTAGTACAGTGTGTATCTTTTGGCCACTCTCTATTAAAGCCATCTATTTGACTCTTGTTTGTTCCATCAATAGCAATGAATGGCTCTAAAACTACATCTCTTTGGGCATCTATATTATTTACTGTACGCCATAGTAACATATATGGATTATCTATCTGATTATTCTCTTTGTCAACTATAATTAGAACTTTAATATGCTCTTTTAAGACTTCTACTTTTTTAATAATATTTTTCATAGATTCTGTTTTGTTAACTGTAATTAGACATATAGGATTTTTAGTATGGGTGAAATACTGTTTTAGCTCTAAAATATTGCTATCTATCTCTTGCATCTTTTGGAGTAGAATAGTGTCGGCTAAAGGGGTTTTTACTCCATATTCTACCTCCATGCCTGTAGCATCAATACCTAGTTTTCCCCCAACTAATGATTCATCTGCTGTATGGTCAAGAGCATCTATGATTCCTTCTGTTATGAGAATCTTTTTAGGGTCAAGACGATTTAAGATATACTCTGTAATGGCAATATCATCTTCTAGTTCTGGTGCATCTTCATTTACAAATATTGCATGTTTCACAAAGCTCATCTGACCTACACCCCAAAAAGCGTGCATAAACTGTTGAGCATGACCTTTGTAGAGAGTTTTCATCTTTCCTAGTATAAGATTGTGAAAAACACCATTTTCAGGCATATAATAGTCTATGAGGTCTGGAGCCATTGGTTTTAGCATTGGTAAAAATATTCTCTCTGTTGCCCAACCCATATATTTGTCTTCAAGTGGTGGTTTACCAACAACAGTAGCTTGAAATACTGGATTTCTCTTCATTGTTATGGTCTCTATCTCCATTATAGGGTAGGGTTCTTTTAGAGTGTAGTATCCTGTATGGTCTCCAAAAGGACCCTCTATCTCCATTTTTTCAGGGTCTACAAAACCCTCTATGACAATGTCTACATCTCTAGGTATATATATATCATTTGTAATGGATTTTACAAGTTTTGCATTTTTACCTCTAACAAATCCGTAAAGAAGCATCTCAAACATTCCATGAGGCATTGGAGCTTGACCACACCAAATGTAGAGAGGGGCTCCACCAATGGCAACTGTTACAGGCGTCTTTTTTCCTGCTCTTTGGTATTGGTCAAAGAAGTGTGAAGCGTCTTTGTGAATCTGCCAATGCATTCCTAGATGATTTTTATCGTACTGTTGTAGTCGGTACATTCCTACATTTTGCATATTACCATCAAGACTTTGTGTATATACTTGCCCCATTGTGATAAATGCTCCACCATCCTCTTCCCATGTTTTTAAGATAGGTAGTCTATCTAAATCAATATCTTTTTTTCTTACAATAATCTCTTGAGACTCTCCTGTAGATTTTAATCGTTTAGGAAAAACATTTTTAAGAGCAAACAGTTCAGGAATCATTTTTAGTTTCTCAATAAAACCTTTTGGAGGTTTAAGCTTTAAAAGCTTATCAATACCTTTTGCAATAGTATCTGGATGTTTTCCAAATATCTTTCTAGTTAACTCTTTATTTGCAAATATATTCATAAGTACAGGCATATCATACTCTATACCCTTAGCTCTGTTTATTGGATTTGTAAATAGGATAGGTCTTGAATTTTCTGATTTTACTTCTATGTAAGCAATGTGTGGGATTTCTAACTCAACATCTAATGGTTCATCTATAATCTTTAGATTTCCATTCTCTTTTAACCACTCTACAACATCATTCATAAATAATACTCCCAATTTTTTTAAGGAGTATTATATCTTAAAAGTTGTTATGAGGCTCTATTTTTTTATATCTGCTACTACAACACCTCTAAACTCTCCAAGTTCAAAGCCTGTAGCTTTATCTTTTGGATAAGTTCTATCAATCATTTTTACAATCTCTTTACTCATATCATTTCTTGCTCCATGACATAGTAGACAAGGTTGTTTAATTTTAAGAGGTTTATATACACGATACTCATTAGGTAGTTCAATAACAAGAGGTTTAAAAGTTTGTTTACTCATAAACTCATCCATAACCATCTTATCTGCTGAGTCTGGTTTATTTTTGGGATTTCTATATTTAAGTGCTGTTCTTCTTATCTTTACACCATTTATCTGTCTATTGTAATCATCTACCATTCCTCTTGCCATTGAAGAACAAGCTCCCATAGCTGTAACATGTGTACTATCACTCTCTAGTAGACCTTTTAGAGTTGGTTTCATTGAACCCATAAAGGTGTCAATGTGAAGCATTCCTTTTTCAAGAACTTTTTTATTTTCTATAAAGCTAACAGATGACTCTGAACTCACACTTTTTGGGGCTACTGTTGCTACTCTGTTTACAACTTCATTTTTAATGGTTTCTACTTTTTGAGTTGTAACATTTTTTACAGCCTCTACCTCTTGTTTTGGTTCACTACTTACACAAGCCATAAAGATTAGGGGTGTAAGTGCCAAAGAGTACAATTTTATTTTCATATTTTTTTCTCCTAGAAATATATTAGAATAATTATACCTATTTTGATAAAACCATTAGCTTAATTCTATTTTTTACTTTTAACCCAATTTTAATACGATTTCGTACCATTTTTTTATTGGCATGGTATATAATTTTTCCATTATTTACTTTTACTTTATGCCAACCACCTGAATTTGATAGAAAAACTTCTGCTTTTTTAATGCTTTTATCATCTATCTCTATCTCAATAGTTCTAATAATTTTATCTTTTGGATAGCTTAGAGGTCTTTTGAAATGAACTCCACACAGCTCTTTGAATGATAGGTATAGTTTAAAATCTTTTGCATTGCTTCCAACAACAGCAGAACGGTCTAAATCAGAAACATCAGAACAGCCTCCACCATGAATAGCTCCAATATTTTGGTTAAATACAGCTTTAAAATTATAAGGTTTCAAAACTCTCTCTACACGAGAATCATACTCTCCATAAGGATATACAAAAAGATTTGGTTTATAATTTAGATGCTTTTTCATAAGAGCTAAACCTTTGTCCATATCCTCTTTAATCTTTTTATTGCTCATCTGTCCAAAATGTCCATGTCCATAGGAGTGAAACTCAACAGAACCATATTTTGCAATCGTTTTAAGTTGTCTCCATGAGACGTAATCTCTGTAGTTCTCTTCTGTATATTTTACGGCTATGAAGATGGTAAAAGGGTAGTTGAACTCTTTAAAAACAGGTAGACCATGAGTGTAAAAGCTTTTAAATCCATCATCTATGCTAAAGGCAACCCATTTGTCTGGAACTTTCTCTCCTGCTTTTAGTTTATTTACAATATCATCTATAGAGACTACTCTATAATGATTTCTTTTTAAGTAATTAAACTCTTTTCTTAGCTCTTTTGTTGAGATATTTGTTGTTGGATAGCGACTGTCATCAAATCTATGATATACAAAAATATGCCCATCAGCTAAGAGTGAATAGGGAATTAGTAGGAAAAGAAGAATTGCTATTTTTAACATATATCTTAATCCATCTTCTTTCTAAGCCATGGAGGTGTATCAAGATAATCATCACCATCATACCCAGTACCTACTCTTGAATTTCCATTGCTGTTTAGCATTGTTCTCTGTACAGGTCTTCGTAGTGTTGGTGCTACTGGTGCTGCTTCTCTAGTCTCTGTAACTATTGGCTCTGAAATAGGCTTTTTCTCTATATCTGATGGGTCTTCAAAACCTGTTGCAATAATTGTTAGTTTAACTTCATCTAAAGGAATATCTTCAGAAGTGGTTGTACCAAATATAATACTTGCCTCTTCATCTGCATTCTCTTCAACAATATCCATTGCTTCTGCAATCTCTGTTAATGGATAGTCTGGATGAATATGGAAATGAACAAGTATTCCCATTGCACCATCAATAGATAAATTGTCAAGTAGAGGAGACTCAATAGCTGTTTTAGCTGCATCATAGGCAGCAGATTCACCTTTTGACTCACCTACACCCATAAGTGCTAATCCTCTATGACTCATGACAGTTTTAACATCGGCAAAGTCTAGGTTAATATCATTTGCTCCATGTGATAGAATTACGTTTGAGATACCACCTACAGCTTGAGATAGAACAGAGTCAACAAGTCTAAAAC
The DNA here is from genome assembly GCA_947313765.1 of uncultured Sulfurovum sp. Taxonomy (GTDB): domain Bacteria; phylum Campylobacterota; class Campylobacteria; order Campylobacterales; family Sulfurovaceae; genus UBA1140. Next base: position 480 of record CAMZNQ010000200.1, on the reverse strand, counting down.
TCTCTCTCATTCCTAAATTCTTTTCTACAATAGATAGAAGTCTCTCATTTGGAACGACAATGATTGAGTCACTCTCCTCTTTTAGGAATTCAAGCCCCTCTTTTGCTAGACGTTTTCTTTTTCTACCCTCAAAGGCAAATGGGCTAGTAACAATAGCAACTGTTAAAGCACCAACCTCTTTTGCAGCTTGTGCAATAATAGGTGCCGCTCCTGTACCTGTTCCACCACCAAGACCAGCAGAGATAAATACTAAGTCTGCACCATCAAGCATAGTTTTTATGGTGTCAAAACTCTCTTGTGCAGCTTCTCTACCAACAGAAGGTTTCATTCCTGCACCTAGACCTTTTGTTACCTGTATTCCTAGTTGTATCTTATATGGAGCAATAGATGCGTCCAAAGCTTGTGCATCTGTATTAGCAACAATGAGGTCTATACCTGAAATTCCCTCTCTTATCATGTGGTTAATCATGTTTCCACCAC
>CAMZNQ010000199.1 GCA_947313765.1 uncultured Sulfurovum sp. | reverse complement strand
AACAAATTAAAGAGATAAGGGAGAGACTCTTTCCTATTTTAACAACTCATGATAAGAATCTTAAGCTATTAGAAAATATAGAGGAGTCTTTTCAAAATATATTAGAGGAAGAGGAGATAGATAGATTAGATAAAACAGTTCAGATTAAAGATGAGATTTTAGATAATTTATACCGAATAAAAAAGATAACAAATAGTAACTCTACAGATAGAGAGATTAAACTATTTAAAGAGTATTTTAACTACAACTATAACTTAGTTAAAGAGGTAATAGAGGAAAAAGAGTCTATTAAGCATAACTCCATTATAAAAGTTAGAGAACTATTAAAAAATACAAAAGATATATTCCAAGCTCAAAATAGAATTATATTTAATATTTTTCTAAATTCTCTAAATAGAGTATCAAAAGATGCAGATAGTTTTTTCTATTTTACATTAACATGCTCGATATTTAGTCTCTTTGTTGTATTAGCTGTTACATTCTATCTCTATTTTTCTATTAAAAGAAGATTTGTAAAGGTAACTATTGCTTTAGAAAATTTACGAACAGAAAAACCGAATTTTAATAAAAAAATGGTTGTAGAAAATAATGATGAGATAGGAAAATTGGTAGAGGGATTTAATCATCTTCAAGAAAAATTTAAAAATCATAATAATAAACTCTACTCTATGAAAAAGAGAGCAGAAAAAGAGTCTAAATTAAAATCAGAATTTCTTGCTAATATGTCTCATGAGATACGAACACCCATGAATGGAATTATTGGTTTATGCTATTTAACACTACAGACTGATTTGGATAGTAAACAGAGAGACTATATAGAAAAAATTCATAACTCTTCAAAGATGTTACTCTCAATTATTAATGATATTTTAGATGTCTCAAAAATGGAATCGGAAAAACTTATTATAGATAAACACAACTTTAATATTCATAAAATGCTAAAGAACTCCATAGATTTAATAAAATTTACAGCTAAAAAAAAGAGTTTAAAAATTGATATTGAGTATCCAAAAGAGCTACCCTCAAGATTATATGGAGATAGTTTAAGAATATCACAAATCCTAACAAATCTTTTATCAAATGCAATTAAGTTTACAGAAGATGGAGAGATTAGAATAATTATTCAACAAATTAATAGTAAAAAGTTTAGATTTGAAGTCAAAGATACAGGAATAGGAATACCACAAGATAAGAGAAATAGACTATTTAAACCTTTTTCACAAGCTGATGGAAGTATTACTAGAGAGTATGGAGGAACTGGTTTAGGACTCACTATCTCTAAAAAACTTGTTGAGCTTATGAATGGTAAAATTTGGGTAGAGAGCATAGAAAATAAAGGTAGTAGTTTTATATTTGAGATTGAGTTAAAAGAGGTAAAAGAGAGCAAAGAGCATATAGAAGATTTTAGTTTCACCCCTCAAAGACCTATAGTGTTAGAAAAAAATATAAATCTGCTAAAAGAGACAAATATCCTTTTAGTAGAAGATAACCTTATTAATCAAGAGATTATTAAAGGGCTGTTAGAAAACTCTAATATCAAATTAGATATTGCTAATAATGGTAAGGAGGGCGTAGAGTTATTTAAAAAGAGAGATTACTCTCTTATTCTTATGGATATACAGATGCCTATTATGGATGGATATAAAGCTAGTGAAATTATCCGTAAAACAGATAAAGATATTCCAATAATTGCTCTCTCGGCAAATGCAATGAAAGAGGATATGAAGAAGAGTAAAGCACATGGTATGAATTCACATATTAATAAGCCTATTGAAGTTGAAAAACTATATAGAGTACTTTTAAAGTATATACCTAATGAATTTATAAAAGATGAGAATTTTATAGCTGGAGACGTTAGAGAGGAGCTATTTTTTAAACTTGAAAATGCTCTAAAACGAAAACGTCCTAAAGTATGCAAAGAGATAATAAAAGAGTTAGAAGAGTATAATCTAAGCCCTGAAGATTTTTCTATTTTTAGTCAAGTTAAAAAGTTAATAAAACAGTATAAATTTGTATTAGCATTAGATATATTAAAGCAAGTAAAAAATTTGAATTAAGAATTTGAGTTTTTATTATCTATTTTTAAATATACCTATTTTATTTTTATTTAATAGCAGATTCATAGTCAGATGGATAGTTTAGGTTTATAAATAGACTTTCATTTTCAAAATATATTTTTTGTATGGTGGTATAGTCTAAAAGTGTCTGTAGACGATGTCTATCTTCTCTTAACATCTCTTGGGCTTTGGGTAATATAGTTCGTCTATATATCCCACAAAGAGGTTCTATGCCATTTATAGAGTATGCAACAACTGCACTACTGCTATTGTCTGCTCTCTTTTTTAGTTTTTTAAATAGTTCAATATCTACAAAAGGGGAGTCAACGCTTAAAAGAAAGATTTCATCACTATCCAATTTTTCAAAGATAGATATTAGAGCAACTAAAGGAGAGGAGTTCTCATAACAATCTTCTATGATATCTACAGGGAAGTCAAATTTATTCTCTTTAGCAGATATATATATTTTTGAGAAAAAGGGTTTAAATCTCTCATATTGATACTCTGATAGGGAATTATAACCTCCAAACGGAAGAAGAGCCTTATCTCTCTTCATACGAGAGCTTTTACCACCTGCCATGATGATTAGGATAGAGTTTTTCATCATAGAGTATCTGCAACCCATTCAATGACTGTATTGGCTAATCTGTGTCCATATCTTCTTGAGTATCTATCATTTACTAAAACAACAACAATATATAGCTCCCCTGATGCACCCTCTACATAACCTGCAATATTTGAAACACCTTTAATTGTACCTGTTTTCATCCATGCTCTACCAAAAACAGTTGAATATTTAAATCGGTTATGAATTGTACCATCAATACCTGCAATAGATAGAGTCTCCATCCATCTTGTTCCATAATTTTGATATGCATCTTGAAGTAGATTTGCTAAAGATTGAGCTGTTATTTTTGAGATTCGTGAAAGACCTGAACCATTCTCAATAAAAGTTTTTCCTCTCTCTAAAATATGGTGTCTATTCAATATTCTCTCAACAGCATTACGTCCTTTTTGTAGTGTTCCTGCTTTTCCATACTCTTTTACGCCCAAAGTTAACATAATCTGTCTAGCAAATAGGTTGTTACTCTTTTTTGCAGTAATTGAAATTATCTTTTCTAATGGTTTGGATAGATGAGAGAATAGATATTTGGCACTTTTAGGTGTTCTTTTTAATTTCATCTTTCCAGAGTATTTGATTCCACTCTTTTTAATTTTATCTTTTAGAGTGTAGTAGAATGATAGATGTGGTTTAGTTACAACTTTACATACTTTTCTTGTTCCACAATGTTTTGATATTTTACCTGAGAATATCATGCTTCTATTTTTTATGCTTACTCTTGGCCAAGAACGACTACCACGACAAGAGCCATTTGTTATTCTCATTTTGTTAATAACTCTGTAGCTCAAATCTGGTATATCTTTTGTTGTATATATTTTTCCTCTTTTGGGAGATATACAAACTGTACTTTTTCGTTGATTAAACATAAGTGCATCTGGCATTGCATTGTATGGGCTGTAACGATTTTTATCAAATCCAGAGTTATTTCTGCTACTTATTCTAAAGATACTCTTATCTAAGATGATGTTACCAGTAATACGTTTAATACCATGATTTTTAAGCTTTCTAACAATTGAGTTGACATCACTTGTTTTTAATGTTGGGTCTCCTCCTGCTTTTACAATCAAATCCCCTCGTAATATACCTCTTCTTATTGTTCCTGTATAGTAAAAGTTGGTCTTCCAACGATAATCATACCCTAGTGCCATGAGTGAAGCGTAAGTAGTTAATATTTTGATAACAGATGCAGGAGTACGCTTTTTATGAGCATACCAAGATACTATTGGTCTCCTCGTTGAAATTGGTTTAACGAAGATACTATAATTATTTTTATTTAAGTGAATTGCATTTAACTGCTCTTTTAAATCAAATGGTATAGGTTCTCCATAAAGAGAAGATAACCAAAGTAGCAAAATAAATAGTATTTTCATTTTTTTCATAAAAACCCCAATTTTTTATAAATCATAGTAAAAACTACTTTAAAGAGCTATAAAATAGAGTTTAGATGGTTAACATACCATCCAATTATCCATTTTAAACACATCTTTGGTACAAGGCATACTTTTCCATCCACTACTATCAAGATACATCATTTTTCCTCCAAAATATCCTACTACATGCATCTCTTTGTAAATGGGGAACATTCCAGATGAAAACATAGAGAAAATATCTTCATAAGAGCTTGGATGATTATAATATTCAAAATCCAAAGAGTGTAAAATAATGAGTGCATTATGAAGCATCTCATTTTTCATCATTTTAGAACTTAAAGCGTAATAGGAGGGGTAGGTAACAGATGGATTTTCCAATAGTTCATAGATGTACAATCTCTCTTTTTTGTTTTTGTACATAGTTAAAATATCTTCTCTATCATAAGCTGTAGAGTAACTCTATTGTTAAAATGGTTTTCATTTATTTCGTAGATTACTGTTACAGTTTGTCCAATTTGAAAAATCTCTTTTGTTTTAAATAGAACAGCTTGTTTCATTACACCATTTTGTGAAAAAGTAAAACGTCTATGCTCCTTCTCTTTTCCCATATCAGAGACATCCTCTATGGTTATATTTGAGCTAATAAATTTAGGTCTAGGGTTTCCTTGACCGTAAGGTTCATAAGCCTTTAATCTTTTTGTGAGATTGAAATCTATATCTAAAAAACTCAACTCTCCTAATATATCTGGATCTATTTGAATCTTTTTATAGTTCTCGTTTTTATAGTTTTTATTAATCTCTATTTTAAATTTTTCTAAATTTTTCTTCTCTAAACTTAAACCAATAGCTGATGCATGACCACCAAATTTAAGAAGTAGAGGACGACAAGGTTCTGTAATTTTAAAAAGATTACATACATGAAAACTTCTTCCACTACCTTTTAAATTTCCATCTTCGCTATCTGTTAAGATAATTGTTGGTTTTTCAAAGTGTCTACCTACTCTAGCAGATACTATTCCAACTACACCCTCATGCCAATTCTCTCCTTGGATAACAAGGACATCATCTTTTGGATTTACTTTTGTTAGAGCTTCTTGAGTTATCTCTTGTTCTGTTGATTTTCTATTTTCATTGAACTCTATTAATCTATCTAGTCTTACTCTTGCATCATAGATATTTGCACTTAAAAGAAACTCAACTGACCATTTTGCATCATCCATTCTTCCAGCTGAATTTAAAACAGGAGCAATTTGAAATCCTATATCTTCTGCATTTAGATAGACTTTGTCTAGCTTCTCTCTAAAAGCTTTAATTGCAGGTAGAGTTGAAGTAGATAATAGTTTAAGACCAGCTGTAACCATTGCACGATTAATATGTTGTAGAGGCATCATATCTGCTATGATTGCAATAGAGGTTAACCCAAGGTATGCCTTAGTATCTATTTTGCTCTTTAAAGCCCTATTAAGAGACGCTATGAGATACCATGCTATCTGTGCACCACAAACTTCAGAGTAGGGAAAACTACACTCTCTCTGTTTTTGATTTACAATAGCATAAGCAGTAGGTGGAGTTGATGGTACAATATGGTGGTCTGTAATAATTAAATCTATATTTTTCTCTTTACAAAGAGTAGAGGCATATAGTGCAGAGATTCCATTATCTACTGTAATAATCAAATCGTACCCCTCTACTCTAGGGATTAGATTTGGAGATAGTCCATAACCATCTTTAAAACGATTAGGGATAATCCAATCTAGTTCTACTCCAATCTCATTAAAAAACATCTTCATGAGTGTAGTAGAGGTTACACCATCTACATCATAATCTCCAATAAGGATAATCTTTTCATTTTTTTTAATAGCTTCAACTATTCTAGCTGTTGCTCTGTCCATATCTTTAAATGTAGATGGTTTTGGTAAATCTCTTAAAGAGAGGAAACCGTCTACATTAAAACGCTCTTGTAGTTTTTCTTCAATCTCTTTAGGAGTAATTTTTATATAAGACATATTTCTCTTCTATCTATCTGCTTCTATGCTCTAAAGCACTTTTGATAAATGCTAAGATAGTTGGGTTTGGTATTTTTAATCTTGATGTAAATTCAGGATGAAATTGAACTCCTAAGAACCAAGGATGCTCTTTTACTTCAACTGCTTCAATTAGACCGTTAGACTCTCCTGTAATCTCCATACCGTTAAGCTCTAATTCTTCACGATATTTAGGATTTGCTTCGTATCTATGTCTATGTCTCTCAAATATGGTTGATGCACCATCATAAGCTCTACTAAGATTTGAATTCTCTTTTGTATTACACTCATACTCTCCTAGACGCATTGTTCCTCCCATGGGAGACTCTATTGTACGAATCTGTTTTGCTCCATTAGAATCAATGAATTCATCAATTAAAAATATAATTGGATTTTTAGTATCTGAGTTAAACTCTATTGAGTTAGCATCTTCTAACCCTAAAACATTTCTTGCAAATTCAATCATTGCTAGTTGCATTCCTAAACAGATTCCTAAAAAAGGAATTTTGTTTTCACGAGCATATTTAATTGCTTCAATTTTTCCTTCAACACCACGTTCTCCAAAACCACCTGCTACTAAGATGGCATCACAATCTACAAGAAACTTTTTAGCATAGTTATTCTCTATCTTTTCACTATCTACCCATTTGATTTCAACTTTAGTATTAAGATTTGCTCCTGCATGTATAAGTGCTTCAGTTAGTGACTTATAAGACTCTTTTAAATCTAAATATTTTCCTACAAATGCAATCTTTGTAGTTTTTGTAGGTTGTATAATATTTTTTACTAAATCTTCCCAAACTCTCATATCTGGTTTTAGATTTTTTAACTCTAACTCTTTTTGAATAGGTTTTAAAATATCTTGTTTCATAAAGTTTATTGGAACTTCATATATTGTTGGAGCATCAATTGCTTCTATGACTGAATCTTCATCTACATCACAAGTATATGCTATTTTACGTTTAATATCTGATGGTATTGTTGTTTCGCTTCTTAAGATAAGCATTTGAGGTGTAATACCAATACGTCTTAACTCTTGAACTGAATGTTGTGTTGGTTTAGTTTTAATCTCTCCTGCTGTACGAATGTATGGTAATAGGGTAACATGTATATTCATTACATTTTTACGACCCATCTCATGTTTCATCTGTCTAATTGTTTCAAGAAATGGCATTCCCTCCATATCTCCAGTTGTTCCACCTAATTCAACAATAAGAATATCTTTATTCTCTCCTGCTTTTATAATACGCTCTTTTATCTCATTTGTAATATGAGGAACAATTTGTATGGTCTTTCCAAGATATTTGCCTAAACGCTCATTCTCAATAACAGCTTTATATACTCTACCTGTTGTAAAGTTGTTATTTTGAGTAAGTGCTGTATCTAAAAAACGCTCATAGTGACCAAGGTCTAAATCTGTCTCTGCACCATCTTTAGTTACAAATACCTCTCCATGCTCTAAAGGGGACATTGTACCTGGGTCAACGTTTATGTATGGGTCAAGCTTTAAAACCCCTACACGCTCTCCTGAGTGCTTTAAAAGAGTACCTATACTAGCTGCTGTAATCCCTTTTCCTAAAGAGCTTAAAACCCCACCTGTAACAAATATATATTTTGTATTGATTATTGACATTAAAGAAGTTCCTGTTTTTTAATCAAATTATAACATAAAGCCACTTTCTCTTTTAGTGGCTAAATCATATTAGACTATAATTGGCATTACAATTGTAATAAAGTTATTCTCTTTTAGAATAAAAGGTAGAGTTGATTCATTTAATAGAATTTTAAAAGTTGTCTCTTCTACTTGTGATATGAAATCTAATAGATATCTACTATTTACATTTAGTTCAAACTCTTCTTCTATTCCTGTAGGTATTACTATTTCAGTTTTAGCTTCAACGTTATCTGCTGTAATAGATTCAAATAGGACATTGTCTCTTTTAAAAATTATTTTTATCTCTTGAGATATAGTGTTAATTAGCTTAATTGAATTTATCATTTCTCTTTTAGGCAATGTAATTGTTAATCTAGTATTGTTTGGAATGATTCTTTCGTAATCTGGATATTTACCATTAATCAATCTAGTAAATAGAAAATAGTTTTCATTTTGTATAATTAAGTTTGTCTCATCATAATAAATGTCTACTTCATCTATAAAGATTTTTTGTATCTCTAAAATAGCTTTCTTAGGAATAATTACAGAGAACTCTTTTTCGTTTAAAATATTAATAGAGTTAACAGCTAATCTTCTTGTATCCGTTCCTATAAACTTTGTTGAATTTTTTTTAATATCTAATAAAGCTCCATTAAGTTCAAACTTTGGATTGTTATTATCTATTGAAGAAGATATCTTTTTAAATCCTTTAATGAGGTTATCTGATTTTATTACCATTTTTGATTTATTTTCAATTGAAGGAAAAGATGGATAGTTAGAGCTATTAAAAGTTGGTAACTTAAATTCTGTCTTATTTTGTTTTATGTTTATATTGTTCTCTATTAACTCTAAAGTAACCTCTTCATCTTTTAAAGTTCTAATAATGTCTAAAAGCTTTTTTCCATTAGTTGTAAAAGAACCCTCATCTTGAATAATTATGTTTCTAGTAGAAATAGCTAATCCAATCTCTTCATCAGTTGCTTTTATAATGCAAATATCATTTTGAATTTTGAAATAGATATGAGATGTAATTTGAGTAGCATCTTTTTTTTCTAAAAAGGGTTGTAGGTTGATTAGTATTGATTCTAGTAAGTTTTTGTTGACGAAAATTTTCATTGAATTTGCCTTTTCTTTTTTAAATAAGTAGTAGTAGTAGTAGTACCCTGTGAATAATGTGAATAACCCTTCCCAAGCCCTAAACTGTGGGATTTAACATGTGAATAACTATGTGAATAACTCGCATAGTTATTCACATCCATTCACATCTGAAATTATAACTTTTTTTTTTATACATTTTCTTTGAAATAAATAGCTATTTCACAAACTTTTTTATTTTTTTTCATTTCATATTAAAATTAATATCTTTTATAAAAAATTACACAAGAATAGCTAAAATATATTTTTTTTTAATCTTTTATATTTCAAAAAGAACTTTTTTAGTAAAAAAAGAAAAATAAAAGGTTGTTTTTTCTTTTTTTTAAGATTTAAATATCTATTTTTTAACATTCATATGGTTTTTTATGGTTGTTAATTTTATATCCATAATTAATATATTTTTTTAATTTTAAATTAGATAGTTAGACATGTGAATAACTATGTGAATAACTTTTTTTTGAAACCTTTCTAAAGCCCTATACCATAGTACTTTCAAGGACATGTGAATAAAGTTATTCACATGCTGTAAAATATGTGAATAACTTTTTAAGAATTGCTCTGTAGCTCCTATATTTCGGGCTTTGTTTCTTTAATTAGGGATGTGAATAACTTTTTGTAAAAATGAGGATTTTAAAAGTTTTAAAAAGATGTTTTTTATAGTAAAATAGTAACTTTTTATAGTTATACAGATGAGCCAAAATGCACTTTAAATCCCATAAAATAGATGTTTTAAATTTATCATAGATGAAATATATTTTTATATTTTAAGATAATTAAAATTAAATAAATATTTTAAGTTTAAAAGGTATTTAAAACGTTCAAAAAGTTGTAGCTTTTTCTTTTTAAAGGGGATTTTTATGTGTTATAGCTTTTAATGGCTTTTTATGCAGGTTTACTAGTATGAACTCTTTTATGAGTTTTTTCTCTCTGCTTCTTTGTTTATCTTGTTTCTTATCTCTTCTATTGAAATTTTAAAGCTCTCATCTTTATCTATTAGCTCTTTTACCTTTTTTAGTGTATGACTTACTGCTGTATGGTCTTTCATTCCAAAAAACATAGCAATTTGAGGCATAGAGCTAGTTGTCAAATCTCTACTAATATGAATTGAGATTCTTCTTGCTTTAACAACTATTCTTTTTCTACTCTTTGAGGTAATGTCAGACATCTTTACATTTAACTCTTTAGATATAAATTGAACAATCTCTTCTATTAATATATTTTTCTGTTTTTCAACAAGTTGGTCTTTTATTACATTATGAGCAAAATCTAAAGTCATCTCTTGTTTCATTAGCCCTGAATAGGCATTAAGTTTAATTATTGCCCCCTCAATCTCTCTAATATTATTACCCATATTGGAGGCTAAAAAATTAATAATATCTTGGTTTAAATCTATTCCATCAATTTCACACTTCTTTTTGATAATAGATATTTTTGTATCAAGTTCAGGAGGCTTTATATCTACCATTAATCCCCACTCAAATCGTGTTCGTATACGCTCTGCTAAGTTCTTGATTTTATTTGGTTGTCTATCAGATGTGATTATAATCTGCTTTTTTGCTTGATGTAGCTCATTAAATGTATGAAAAAACTCCTCTTGTGTACTATCTTTACCTGCAAGAAATTGAATATCATCAATTATCAATAAATCACACTCTCTGAAATGCTCTCTAAATCTATCCATTGTTTTTGCTCTAATATGGGATGTAAATTTATTCATAAATTGCTCAAAAGTTGTATATATTACCCTTTTTCCTAACTCTATTTGATAGTTCCCAATTGCTTGGATAAGATGTGTTTTTCCCAATCCTGCTCCTCCATATATAAATAGAGGATTATATATCTCTCCTGGTTTTTGAGCTACACTTTTTGCTGTAGTATAGGCAAAGTGGTTTGAACTTCCTACAATAAAGCTTTCAAAAGTAAAAGAGGGATTTAAAATTGTACTTTTAGGTCTATTTTTTTCCTCTTTATTTTGTTTATTATATCTTTTAACACTATCTTGAGTTAAAGATTTATCTTGAATTGGATAGATTGATATATGTGGTTTTATTTTATTTTCAAGTTCAAATAGATGTTCTAATTGAAATTTATATTTTGTCTTAATCCATTTAGCTAATAGTATATTTGGAGCATAAAACTTTACAACATTAACATTTGACTCTTCTTCACTATATATGAGATATTTCATATATCTATCCCAATCTTTACTACTTATCTCCTCTTTTATCTTTTTTAATACATTATTTCCTACATTCACATAAAGCCCTTAATACAATTTTCTTTGAATATTATCTAAACTTCGATAAAATAGGAACATAAAGGATATAAATGGTTATATTAGGAATAGACCCTGGGACTAGAAATATGGGTTATTGTTTATTGAATGTAGATTCTAAAAAGTATACTCTTATTGAGGCAGGTATTATTAAATTCAAAAAAGAGGAGTTGAAGTTACAGATGGTTGAATTGGTAAAGGGTTTAGATATGATATTATCATCACATAAGATAGATGAAGTGGCTATTGAAGATATATTTTATGCACATAATCCTAAAACAGTTTTAAAGTTGGCACAATTTCGTGGAGCTTTGAGTTTAAAGATACTATTATCAGTTGGGGATTACTCTGAATATACACCGTTACAAGTAAAAAAATCAATTACTGGAAATGGAAAATCAACAAAAGAGCAAGTAGCTTTTATGGTTAAACGTCTATTAAATATCAAAAAAGAGATTAGACCTTATGATATATCTGATGCAATGGCAGTCGCCATTACACATGCACAGAGAGTTAAATTCTCTGGAGTTTTAATATAGATTATTATCTATTTCTACAATGCCGTTATTGGAATCTTTAGCTGATGCTTCTATGATTGCATCATATCCATAAATATCTTTTCTAAAATATGTTAATCCATTTTTTTTAAATACTGTAAAATAGGTTGTTTGGACAGGTAGTTTTTTTGTAAAGTTGATATGTTTTGTCTCTAGCGTATCTCTATATTTTTCAATAATAGAAATATTACGTTTACTAATATAATTAAATGACTCTAATATATCTAAAAGTCTAAAAGGATTCTCTAAACGCATACAACCTGAACTATATACTAAATATCTACGCTCAAAAAGAGATTTATTGTCCGTATCATGTAGATATACAGAGTACTTATTTGGAAACATAAATTTAATACGCCCTAGAGCATTATCATCTCCAGGGTATTGCACAAATCTATATGGTATATGACCTTTATCTATATCTTGATATGGAAGTAACATATCAGGTGTAAATGTAGCTGTAATATCTTTTTTACTACTCCATCCCTTAAATACATGTATATTATGCTCTATTAGGTAGTCAGGCTCTTCCGATAAAGCAACTGTTAAATCTCTTCTAACTAGATTTTCTGGAATATTCCATGTTGGATTTATTACAAGATATTTCATATAACTTGCAAATATTGGAGTTGGTCTTACATCTCTTCCTACTACAGTACTCATATGTAACATTGATTTTCCATACTTCATATAATCTGTAGAGAAGTCAGCTAGATTAACACGAATATACTCTTTTGGAAATTTATTTGGGAATACTCTTAATTTATCAAGGTTTGTAATTATACTTTGTACTTGTAGATGGGTAGGTTTATTCATATAATATACAGTTATTTTATCAATTAGCCCATTTTGTGGAAGTTTAAAACGCTCTTTATAGCTATATAGTGCCTGTTTTAGCTCCTCATCAAATATATCATTTGTATTATTTCTATTGTATAGGTCTCCTGTTCGAATAAGACGTTTTTTTACATTTGAAATATAGGGATATTGGTCTCCTAATTTTAAATCTTTAGCATATTTTATTCTACTATGAGAACCCATATTTTGATAAAACTCAAGAGCTTCTATTAAATCTTTATGTAGTTCGGGTAAAGGAATTAAAGAGTTTAAAAAACCTTCAATATCTTCATTTTTTAGTGCCAAAAAGAGTTTAGAGACATATGGAGATTTCTTACGAACCATCTCCCAACTTGCTGTAATATCTTTCTCCTCTTTTAAATTGGCTAATTTCTCTTGAACCATATCCCAATCAATATCACTCTGTACAATAAAGTCAGTTAATGCTAAGTATGCACGAGTTAAGAGTATATCAAGTTTAGCTAACTCTCTACTATTTTCATTTAGCTTCATATTGTTGTGAAGCAGATGAGAATATTGACCTATTTCACTCTGATAAAAATCTTTATATTTATAGTTAAACTTTGGATTTGCTAAAGCTTCATTTAGAGCATTGAGATTACGTGCATGTCCAACCCATAACGCTTTATTTTGATTCATCTTATAGAGAGAGCGTATTCTATTTTGCTCTTTAGTATTTTGAGCTAATTGATAAGGTGCATTTATAAGAGTTTGGTTAAGTTTAGTATCAAGGTCTGTAGAGTAGAGCATTGATAACATTAGTGTAAAAAAAAGCAGTAGTCGCATATTGTGTATCTCCCAAAAATTTTAAAATATGTATAAAAACTCAATATACATAAAATTTTTAGAGATATTTTAACTTAAGAGAATAGATATAATCCAAGATATAACAACCAAATTTTTGATTGTTATACATGAGAAGTTTTAGAACTTGTAGGCAGCACCCACTGTCAATGCAGAAGATTCTGGAGCATTCTTTTTATCCATAAGATTAAGGTAATCTGTAAATACAGATAACTTATCACTTAAGCTGTAGTCAA
>CAMZNQ010000198.1 GCA_947313765.1 uncultured Sulfurovum sp. | reverse complement strand
TGGAAAAAGGGGAAAAGCCAGAGCTTAAACCTGGAGAAGATGAACCTGTTTTAGAGTTTGACTTTTATGTAGATGAAAAGAATCGTCAAGTTATTATGACTGAACGTGGGCTAGAGAAAGCACAAGAGTTATTTGAGGTTGATAATCTATACTCATTAGAAAATGCTTCACTATCTCACCACCTTGACCAAGCTATGAAAGCTCAATATATTTTTGTAAAAGATGTAGACTATGTAAATCAGAATGGTGAAATTGTTATTGTAGATGAGTTTACAGGTAGACTAAGTGAGGGTCGTCGTTTTTCAGAAGGATTGCACCAAGCAATTGAAGCAAAAGAGGGTGTAGAGGTAAAAGAGGAGTCTCAAACATTAGCAGAGATTACATACCAAAACTACTTTAGACTCTATGAAAAACTGGCAGGAATGACAGGAACAGCACAAACAGAAGCTACTGAATTTGCAGAGATTTATAATTTAGAGGTTATATCTATTCCAACAAATGTACCAATAGAGAGAAAAGATTTAAATGACCTTATCTACAATACAGAGCGTGAAAAATTAGATGCTGTTGCAATAAAAGTACAAGAGCTTTATCAAAAAGGGCAACCTGTACTTATTGGTACAGCATCCATAGAGAAATCTGAATTGGTTCATGAACGACTAAAAAAAGCAAAAATTCCACACAATACATTAAATGCTAAAAACCATGCAAATGAGGCACAAATCATCATGGAAGCAGGAAAAAAAGGTGCTGTTACTGTGGCTACTAACATGGCAGGGCGTGGAGTTGATATTAAAATAACAGATGAGATTAAAGAGCTTGGTGGATTATATATTTTAGGAACAGAACGTCATGAGAGTCGCCGTATAGACAATCAGCTAAGAGGTCGTTCTGGTCGTCAAGGAGATGCAGGGGTTTCACAATTCTATCTAAGCCTTGATGATAATCTACTACGTATTTTTGGTGGAGAAAAGATTCGTAATATTATGAATAAACTAGGTGTTGAAGAGGGAGAGTTTATTGACTCTAAAATTGTAACCCGTTCAGTAGAAAAGGCTCAGAAAAAAGTTGAAAATATGCACTATGAGTCAAGAAAGCATATCTTAGAGTATGATGATATTGCAAATGAACAGAGAAAGGTTATATATAGCTTTAGAAATCAACTTCTTGATGAGAGTTTTGATATTGATTCAAAGATTTCAGAAAATAGAGTTGAGTATGTAGATTATCTTCTATCTGAATCTGAGATTTTTGATGGAGCTACACAAGAAGATTTTAACCTAGATAAGCTAATAGGAATGGTTCAAGAAGAGGTAAACATTAAATTAAATATAGATAGTTTAAAAGGTAAAGATTATAGTGCTATTAAAGAGATAGTTCTATCTACATTAACCAACACCTATGAAGAGAAGATGAAACCATTAACTCCAGAGCAGAGAAGTGAAGTTCAAAGAGTTCTATATCTACAAGTTCTTGACCCACAATGGAGAGACCACCTTTATGAGATGGATGTGTTGAAAACTGGTATTGGACTAAGAGGATATAATCAAAAAGACCCTTTAACTGAATATAAAAAAGATAGCTATAATCTCTTTATGCAACTTGTTGAACGTATCAAATATGAAGCAATTAAAGTTTTAACTTTAGTTCAATTTAACTTTGAAGACCCTGAAGAGGAGAAAGCTAAAATGGACGCTATGTTAGATGAACTAGAGGCAGATTTAGAGAATGCAAAAACAAATGAGGTAGTTGAAGCAGATTTTGAAGAGGCTACACCTGTAAGAGTAGAAAAAAAGATAAAAAGAAATGAGCCTTGTCCTTGTGGCTCTGGTAAAAAATATAAACAGTGTTGTGGCAAGAGTGGACCTAAAAAAGGGCTATTGGCATAATGGCAACGCCTAAAAACAAGATTTTCATCAATAAGATAGTTAAACACTATCTTAAATATGATAGAGATAACCCTTTTATCTTTATCTCTTCACTTCTTGCTTTTATTGGAATTGCAATAGGTGTTATGGTGCTTATGCTCTCAATGGGCATGATGAATGGTACACAAAAAGAGTGGCAAAAGAGTCTTTTTGTCATGAACTACCCCTTAACTATTTTACCTCTTGGTTACCAAATGACAAATGATAAATTAGTTCAAGAGTTATCTCAAGAGTTTCCTAATTTAAAATTTAGTCCATTCTATCAGACAGGGGTATTTTCTAAAAGTAGTTCAGGGATGGAAGGATTTATGCTTTATGGAGTGGATTTTAAAAAAGAGATTGAGATAAATTCTGTATTGAAAGAGGCTCAAAAAAATTCAATAGGTACAAAAAGTAAATTTAGACTATTTGTAGGTAATGCTTTTTTAGAAAAAACACTTATGGCAAAAGGTCAAAAATTGACACTAAATTTCTCAAACCAACAAGCGATTGGATTTGGAAGTATGCCTATACAAAAAAGATTTATTATAGATGCCTCTTTTGATTCAGGTTTAAATAATTATGATGAGAAGATTCTATATACAACACATCAAGCTTTTAATAAAATATTAAAATATCCAATAGGTATCTATGATGGGATTCATATTCACTCAAAAAATCCAATAGAAGATAAAAAGAATATAGAAATATTTCTGAAAAAAATGGGAAAAGATAGAGGATTAAGAGTACAAGGTTGGTGGGAACAGAATGCTTCACTATTCTCTGCAATGGAGATGGAGAAAGAAGCTCTATTTTTAGTTTTACTTCTTATTATTTTAATTGCTTCATTAAATATTATCTCCTCACTATTGATGACGGTTATGAGTAGACGAGCAGAGGTAGCACTCATGAGAACATTAGGTGCTACTTCTGTGGAGATAAATAGTATATTTTTTAGACTAGGAACAATTATTGGAATATCTGGTATCTTAGTAGGTACTATGCTAGGTTTTATTGGTATGTGGGTTTTGACAACATTCCCTATTATATCACTACCAAAAGAGGTTTATGGTTTCTCAAATCTACCTATTGATTTAACAACCACAGATTTTATATCTATTGTCATAGGTGCATTTATTATAGTGGTTTTATCTTCCATATATCCAGCAAAAAAAGCTAGTTCAACAGACCCATTAACTGTATTGAGAAATGAGTGATAAGAGATATAACTACTTTAAATTTATTTAAACATAAAAAAGTTAATATCTATTTTTATAGATTATTAATAATATTAAGTATATAATAAAAAATATTATTTTAAAGGAAGAAAAGTGAAAAAAAATTACTCATCAATACTCTTGAGTCTACTTATCCCTATCTCTTATGTTCAAGCTGAAGTATCTCTCGTTCCACCTAATGCAAAAGCTGGAGAGTGTTATGCTAAAGTTGTTATACCTGCTAAATATAAAACTGTTGAAGAGAAAGTATTAGTTCAGGAGGCATCAGAAAAAATTGAAATTATCCCTGCTAAATATGAATGGATTGATGAAAAAGTAGAAGTAGCACCAAAAACTAAAAAACTTATAGCAGTTCCAGCAACTTATAAAAAAGTTACTGAAAACATTGAAATAAAACCAGCCATGCGTACATGGAGAACAAGTTTAAGACGTAAATCTGCCCCTGTAAGTAAAGAAATTTTAGTTGCTGCAAAGATAAAAGGTGTTGATTTAAAAAATACTCTACCTAAAACATGTTATAAAGAGTACTTTACTCCAGAAAAATTTAAAACTATAACTGAAAATATTATTACGCAAGGTCAAAAAGAGAAAATTCAAATTATTCCTGCTAAATATGAGACTATAGATAAGAGTATTGAGATAAAACCTGCCTATAAAAAAACAATTACTATTCCTGCAACCTATGAGTATAAAGAGGAGAAACTATTAGTTGAAAAAGCAAAAACTGTTTGGAAAAAAGGGGTAAATCCTGCTCAAAAGCTAAATGGTGCAACAGGAGAGATTATGTGTTTAATTAAAATTCCTGCGAAATATAAAGTTATTAAGAAAAAAGTTGTTAAAACTCCTGCATCTGTTAAAATTATAGAAGTTCCAGCAGAAACAAAAACTATTAAAGTTAAAAAACTTATTAGTGAAGCATCAACTCAAACACTCACAAGTCCAGCTAAGAGCAAAACTATTCAAAAGAAACTCCTAGATAAAAAAGCAGAATTCAGATGGATTAAAGTAGGAGATAGTGTTGATAAAATTTGGAACTACACAGGACACCAAATCTGTTTAGTAGAGACTCCTGCTCAACATATAAATATTACAAAAAATATTATGGAAAACAATGCTTCAGTAAAAGAGGTTGAGAGTGAAGCAGAATATAAAGTAGTTAAAATTAAAAAATTAGTAGAAGAGGCACAAGAGGTTAAAACACCCATTGAGGCTGTATATAAGATGTTACCAAAAAGAGAGAAGATATCTGATGCACATCAAAGTTGGGAGAGAATTTTATGTCAAACAAACATGAACAAAGATGTTATCAAAAAGATTCAAAATGCGCTCAAAGATAAGGGTTATAATATTGGTAAAGTTGATGGAGTGTTAGGTAGAGGTACTCGTCAAATTATTGACAAATACCAAAGAGATAACTCTTTAGCAACAGGTGGAATTACCTATGAGACACTAAAGGCACTTAAAATAGAGCTATAATTTTTGGCTAGGTAACTTTACCTAAACCATAATAAAACCAAAAATTAGATAGAGTATTGACGCAATACCTGCAACAATTAATGCATAAGGCATCTGCGTTCGTACATGCTCTATATGGTCACATCCACTTGCCATTGATGAGATAATTGTAGTATCAGATATTGGAGATACATGGTCTCCAAATATTCCTCCAGATACTACTGCTCCTATCATTAATGGTATATATATATCAAAAGTAGCAGATAGTGCCAAAGCAATAGGCATCATAATTGAAAATGTACCCCAACTTGTTCCAGTAGAAAAAGATGTAATAGCAGATACCATAAAAATTAGCAGTGGAAGTAACATTGGAGGTATGTTTCCATTAATAATTTGAGATAGATAGTTTGCTGTACCCAAAAGTTTGATTACATCTCCAATTAAAAAGGCTAATAGCAAAATAAGAACAATTGGTATCATATCTGAAATACCTGCATATAGAGAATTAAAATACTCTTTATGTCTCATATGTCCACCAATTACATAATATAGATATATAAATAGTAATGTAGCAATTACAGAGTAAAATACAGAGGTAGAGCCAGAACCCTTTAATATATCTCCATTACCTGTATAGTAGAGAGAAATAGGAACCATAAAAACCAAAACTACAAGAGGAAGTACCATTAAAAGAGGTGATTTAGTAGAGAAATAGTCAACCTCTTTTTTAAAATCACATCTATGAGGTTTTGCATTTTTCATTGCTCCAATATCAATATCAAAAACAATAACCAATAGTACAAAGATAACCATTATCCATGAGTAGAAGTTAAATATAATAGACTCAGTTAACAACATAACTCCATTACCCTCAATTACAGAAGAGTCAATAGCTGTAACAATCAATCCCAATAACAATGCACCCCAAGCATTAAAAGGAATTAGTGAACAGACGGGTGCAGAGGTAGAGTCACAAACAAAAGCTAACTTCTCTCTACTAACTCCATTTTTATCGCACAATGGACGTGCTACTGTTCCTGCTACAAGTGAAGTAATTGTAGACTCTATAAAGATGATAACTCCTAAAAAATAGGCTATTAGAAGTGAACCCTTTTTAGAGTCTAATTTTTGATGTTTTCTATTTAGATAACTAATAAACCCTTTAACACCTCCAACATCTCCTATTAGTTTAATAATTGCCCCAACCAATAGTGCAAATAGAACAGTTTTTGTAATCCACCCTTCAGCAAAAAGTCCCACAAATGCATCCAATAGAGCAACTATGGAGTCTAATGGATTGTAATTATGCAAAACTAATTGGGCAAAAAATATTCCAGATAGTAGAGATACTACTACATCTTTTGTTATAATTGCCATTATGATAATAAATAGTGGTATAAGAATGGAGATAACTCCCAAATTTTCCATGATTTTTTCCTCATATAAGATTAAAAAAGGATTATAACATAAATGAAAACATTAACTCTATTTGCTTTAGGAACGCTTCTTTTTACAGCATGTCAAGCAACAGGATTATCTACACCTATTAAACCAACATCTATTATGGAAGAGGCTACAAAGAGTAATAAAATAACAAAAATTACAATTCCAAATGAGACAAGCCAACTGATTAAGGTTACAACTAAAGGGTGGAATACCAAAGATGGAAAACTTCAACGTTATGAAAAAGATAAAAAGGGTAATTGGTTTAAAGTTGGTAAAAGAATAGATGTAGTTTTAGGCAGAAATGGTCTAGGATGGGGTTTAGGATTACACCATATCCCAAAAGATGCAAGATACATCAAAAAAGAGGGAGATGGACGCTCACCTGCAGGTCTATTTAGATTAGGAAATGGATTTGGATATAGAGAGTTTAAAATTAACTTTCCCTATGAGAAGTATAGTCGAACTAACCACTGTGTTGATGATAGTCACTCAAAATTCTATAACACTATTATTGATAGTAAAAGAGTTAAAAAAGATTATAAAAGCTTTGAGTATATGAGATTGAAAAACAATCTATATAAATATGGTATTACCGTTAAACACAATCCAGAAAATATATCTAAGTCAGGTTCATGTATCTTTGTTCATATTCAAAGTCCATCAGGAAAGGGAACAGCAGGGTGTACTGCCATGAGAGAAAAAGAGATAGTAAAAATTTTAAAATGGCTTGATATTAAAAAATCTCCTCTGCTCCTACAGTTACCAGAGTAGGAGTGAGTCAAGCATATGAGGGACAATGCTCATATCGCAAACACTCTATCTCTTCTAGTAAGTCATCTACCTCCAAATAATCTTTATGGAAGATAATCGCTTCTGCTTCATAAAGAGATATGGTATGTTGTTGATAATATCTAACACCATCAATAATAGATGAAGCTAGTTCAAGAGTATATCTATCTTCATCATAATAGATTAACTCTTTATAGATATTAACTAGTTTTAAGTGAAAATATTGAGCCATATCCATCTTATTTTGAGTAAGATAGTATGAAGATAAATCTTTAAAAATCATAGCAATATATGGAGCATATTTAGAGGGAGTATCTTCTGATAACTCAATATAGTGATTTAATGATGCTCTATATGCAGATAAGGCATCTACATACTCATGTTGTGTTGTATATACCTTACCAAGATAATAGAGAGTAGAGGCTACAGTATCTTTATATAAAAAAGGCTCTTTTTGATGAAGATATAGTAAAAGTTCAAGAGCTAAAAGATATACCTCCCCTGCCTTATTTACTCTATTATTTTTAAAATAGAGTGATGCTAAGTTATAAAGAGTTAATGCCAATTCAGAGTTATATCTATCTGGCTCTTCCTCTACTAACTCTTTATATATACTTAATGCACTAAGATATGCATCTTCTGTATCTTTAAATCTATTCTCCTCATTAGCTACAATAGAGAGAGAGTTATAGATACTCAATAACTCTCTCTTATAATCATTAATAGATATATTTAGATATATATCTCTAGCTTTACCATAAAAATAGATTGACTCCTCATATTGATACTCAATTCGATATAAATCTGCCATATATCTATAGTTTTGAGCTAACATAGAAGATTTTTCTATAGAGTCAATATCTAATAGTTTCTCTATTATAAAAGTAGAGTATTTATAATATCTTATTGCAGATATATAACTATTCTCCTCTTTATGTATAGAGGCTAAAGTATTTAAGGTTATAACAATTAAATTACCATAGTAATTTTTATCTAAAATCAATAATCTTTTTTGAACTTTTAAGAGTTTCAGATAGAGTTTTTTTGCTACATGAAACTCCTCTTCATCTAAATATTTTTTAGCATCGTTACGAAGAGATTTCTCCATAAGCTCCTCAATAATAGTCTCTAAATTATACATAATAAACCTCCCTGAATGATTTGTATTAATTTATAATACAAATTAAACGTGTATAAAAAAAGAATTTATATGATATTTTCTTAAAGAATAAATTTTTATACAAAAATACACATTAATAATAATTATTTAGAATAGCATATATTGCAGTGAATATTATATTCAATATTTTTTAATATTAAATTTTTATGTTATCATTTTATAAAAAGAAAGATATAAATTGATAAACCATAAAAAATACAAATCTGTCTTAACTATTGCTGGGTCTGATTCAGGAGGTGGAGCAGGAGTACAAGCTGACATAAAAAGCATATCTGCTAATGGTGGATATGCATCTACTGTAATTACAGCAAGTACAGCA